>JBAREU010000235.1:0-2846 GCA_049796515.1 Solirubrobacterales bacterium | reverse complement strand
GCTCCGGCAGCGCCTCGCGCATCCGCGTCAGCGGCTTCTCGGAGAAGCCGGCGCCGACTCCGAGCCAGAGCTTCTCCCGGTCGAGCCCGAGCCGCTCGATGTCGGCGGCGATCTCCTCGGGCGGCGTGCGGTCGAGCGCGATCACGGCGACGCCGAGATCAATCTCGGGCGCGGCAGCAGCGAACTCGGCCAGCGTCTCCAGCCCCTTGGCGCCCGGGTGGTCGTTCGACCAGACCGAGTCGTAGCCGAGCTCGGCGCAGCGGGCGGCCAATGGCCGCGCCACCTCCGGGTCGAGCCCGGCCGCCACGCCAAAACCGCGAGGCATCAGCTGCCGCCTCCGGCGCCGTCTTTCTCGAACAGCGCCACGCACTCGATGTGGGGGGTCTGGGGGAACATGTCGACCGGCTTCACGCGGCGCAGGGTATAGCCAGCCTCGACCAACTGCGCGGCGTTCGGCGCCAGCGTCGTCGGGTTGCAGGAGACGTAGACGATCCGCTTCGCTTCGCACTCGAGCACCCGCCGGACGATCTTCTGCGAGAGCCCGGGACGGGGTGGGTCGAGTAGGACGACGTCGGGTTTGCCGGCCTCCTCGACCAGTGGCCGCACGCCGGTTCTGGCGCTGCCAGCCATGAAGCGCGCGTTCTCGATCCCGTTGCGCTCGGCGTTGCGCTCCGCGTCGGCGATCGCCTCGGGGACGATCTCCAGCCCCCAAACCTCGCCCGCCCGTGCCGCCATCGTCAGGCCGATCGTGCCGATTCCACAGTAGAGGTCGAAGACCCTCTCGCCGCCGCTCAGGCCGGCGTACTCGGCGGCGATCGCGTAGAGGCGCTCCGCCATCTCGGTATTGGTCTGGAAGAAGGCGTTGTAGGACATCTCGAACTCGAGTCCGCAGAGCTGCTCGCGCAGCATTTCCTCACCGAGCACGCCTGTCGGGCCGTCGCTGCCGCTGGAGCCGGGATCGACCACGGTGTGCAGGTCGACCGGGGGCTTGGGGAAGCGGGACGGTGTGGTCACGAGGCGGGTCTGGATCTGGCCGCTGCGCCGCCCCTCGCGCACGACGAGATTGCAGAGGACGCCAGTGCCGGCCGGCCGATCGTAGGGAGCGACCGATTCGTCTCGCGCCCAATCGCGCACCTCGTTGCGGGCCGCGTTGCCGCGCTCGGAGGCGAGCAGGCAGTCCTCGACGCCGATGACGAGATCCCAGCGCCCGCTGGCGTGGAAGCCGAGCACCGTCTCCTCGCCTTGCTTGCCGAACGAGTATTCGAGCTTGTTGCGATAGCGCCACTGCTCGACCGCCGGCTCGATCTCCTCCAGCTCGAAGCCATCGAGGCCGCCGATTCGCCGCAGCGCCTCCTCGACCTGGTTGCGCTTCTCGACGAGCTGCTGCTCGTAAGCGAGTCCCTGCCACGGCGCCCCCGGACAGGGCTCGCCTTCGTGCAGGCACCGGTTCCCGACGCGATCGGCCCCAGGCCGCAGCAGCTCGACCGCCCGCGCCTCGGCGAACCTCTTCTTCGGCTTGGTCACCTCGGCCAACACCAGATCCCCGGGGAGCCCACCGGAGACGAAGACGACGTAGCCACCGACCCGGGCGACGCCGCGCCCGCCGAAGGCGAGCGAGTCGACCTTGACCTCGAGCCGCTCGCCCTTGCGCGGACGGGAGGCCCCGGGGCGAGTTTGTTGCCCTATGGACAAGAAAGTCGCCCCACTGTCGCTAGCTCAGTTTCTTACGCGCGCGCCGCGCCGCCTGGGTCGCCTGTTTGCGCACCGGTGCGGTTCGCCCGCCGACCTCTCTGCGCGCCTGCTTGATCAGCCGTTCAAGCTCCTTCAGCAGGCCGTCGGTCTGCCGGCGACCGCGCTTGATCAGGTCGGAGACCATCTTCTCGGCATCGCCGCGGGTCATCCGTCCCCGCTTGACCGCGTCGTCGACGACCTCCTGCAGGCGCTCGCGGCTCAGGGTGACGCTGTGCTCGAGGCTCTCGCGGAAGTGCTCGACGCTCTTATCGAGCCCGGTCGTGCCGCCGCGTGAGGACGGTTTTTTCGCCGCTTTCGATTTCGGTTTCGCTTTGGCTTTCGATTTCGCGGCGGCCGGTTTGCGAGCGGGCGCTTTTTTGGCGCGCGTCCCGGCTTTCGCTTTTTTCGCCGCTTTGCCGGACGGCTCTTTTTTCGCGGCCATGCTTTCGTGCCTCCTGTCTCGCTGCGGGCTGGGACTTAGACGACGAAACTGCGTTTGTACCGCCTATGGGTGCGTAAATGCAGATTCGTCGTTGCTGACTATCTCATTACCTTGGGGTGGGTTGGGTGAAACGTGCCTCGACCGGGGCGTGGTCGGAGAGGCGCAGCGCCAGCCCGCCTTCGTCGACCTCGCGTTGCTCGGGGGGCCACTGCCTTGGCGGCTCGACCACTTCCAGTCCCCGGGCCAGCAGGTGGTCGATCGCGTCGGGATCGGTTGGGGTGGTGAGACCGAAGCGGTCGCGCAGTTGCTCGAAGACCGCAGGATCCTCGGCCGGCCGCAGATTGAGGTCGCCGCCGAAGAGCAGCGGCGCTTCTCCCGCCCATTCGGTCGCGGCCGCGGCGGCCCGCAGCACGTCCTCGGTGGCGAGCTTGGGCCGGTCGTTGGTCGCGTGCAGGTTGGCGACGCAGAGCCCGGAGGCGGCGCGGGTGAATGCCATCGCCCGCCGCTCGGGCCGCCCTTGGTGGATGGTCAGCTCACGCCGCTCGACGATCTCTCCAAGTGAGTTTCGGACCAAGGAGAGGTTGGAGCCGCCCTCGCCCGAGGCGATCAGGTCGGGGTTGAGGCGGGCGGCGAGAGCGCGCAGCGCGCCGAGCGAGTTGCGCGAGGTCAATGC
>JBAREU010000234.1:0-3170 GCA_049796515.1 Solirubrobacterales bacterium | reverse complement strand
GCAGAAGGCGGTGCCGGGCCCGACCGGCGCCTGGCAGGCTGCGCAGGCCGGTTCGGCGTACCGCGCCCCGCAGGCCCGGCAAAAGCTAGCTCCCGGCACCAGCACCTCACCACAGGATCCGCACGTCCGTTGGCTACCCGGATTCATCGATGATCTCCTGGGCCAGTTCGGAGTTGACTGGACAGTTCTCGGCCAGGTAGGCGTCGATCCGGGAGAAGGAACCCGATGAGGTGAGCCCCGCGATCACGCTCGCACCAATCGCGCCGAGCGGGTCCGAGAGCGCATCCCCAAGCGAGTCCTGCTGCTCCTCGAGCGCGTCACGTGCCGCTTCCGTGTCGGACCTGATCTCGTCCGGCGCGTGGGCGGCCATCGAGTCGAGAATCACCACCATGTCCCCCGGCGACCCCAACAGGGTCACCAGTGAGCCAAGCGGGTCTTCTTCGATCTGTTCGTCGGCCTCCACGTAACTCTCACGAATCGGCGCAGCCGTCTCGTAGAACGCCCTGCAGTACGCCTCGGCGCTGCGCTCAGAACCGCCGCATGCCCCGAGTGTGGTGAGTAATGCGAAGCCCACCGCGAGGGCGAAGAGTGATCGAGCCGGTGTATTCCCCACCCGTGTCAAATCCGCTGTAGCTAATCATCTAGGGCAGGACGACATAATGTTCAGTGAATCCCCCGGTAGTCTGCGCCCTGACGAATGTCTGTAAATGTCTTCTGCACCAGCTGCGGCGCGGCGGTCCAACCCGAGTGGAGATTCTGCGAGGCCTGCGGCGTGGCCCAGGCCGCGGTCGAGGCGCCTGCAGCCGCGCCAGCGCAGGCGCCGCCGCCACAGGCGCCGAAACCTCATCGCTCGGCGCCGCCGCTGCAGGCACACGCCATCGAGGTGGAGGCGGGCGGCAAGACATTGCTGCAGCCGACGACGCTGCGGCTGGACGAGGGTGAGCTGGTCGCGATCATCGGCCCCAGCGGATCCGGCAAGAGCACTCTGCTGAAGGCGCTCGGTGGCATTCGCCCGACCAGCTCCGGGGCGGTCATGATGCGCGGCGACGACATCGGCCTGCGCCAGGCAGACGTCGGCTACGTGCCACAGGACGACACGCTGCACCACCGGCTGAGCATCCACGAGGCGCTCTCCTTTGCGGCCCGGCTGCGCCTTCCCGAAGGCCACACCAAGGAGGATCGCGAGACCGCGATCGCCAGCGTCCTCTCGCAGGTCGAACTCGACGACATCCCCGATCGCCGCATCGGCAACCTCTCTGGCGGTCAGCGCAAGCGCGCCGCGGTCGCCCTGGAGCTGATCAGCAAACCGGAGCTGCTCTTGCTCGACGAGCCGACGACCGGCCTCGACCCGGGTCTCGAGCGCCGCCTCATGGAGCTGAGCCGTGAGCTGGCCGACAAGGGCCAGAGCGTCCTCCTCGTCACCCACGCCACCCAGAGCCTCGACCTCTGCGATCGCGTCGCGATCATGGCGCCGGGTGGGCGGCTCGCCTACCTCGGCCCGCCCGCCGGGGCGCCCGCGGCGTTCGAGGTCGAGCTGATCGACGAGGTCTACGCCAAGCTCGCCGACGAGGCCGAGGAGGAGGAGACGTCGCATCGCGTCGAAGCGCCGCTCTCGCACCCCCGCCCGGCGTCCTCGCGGGAGGTGCCACGGCGACGGATCTGGCCGCAGGTGAGGGTCCTCTGCCGGCGCTACGCCCTGCTCTTCGCGCGCGACCGCCGCAACGCGAAAATCCTCGCCGTCCAGGTCGTCGTGCTGGCCCTCGGCGCCGCCTTCCTCTTCCAGTCGGACGTCTTCTCATACGACGAATCGGGCCATGCCCTATATGCCGCGCAGAGCGCGCAGCTGCTCTTCCTGATGGTGACCGTCTCGCTGTGGTTCGGTGCGATCTCCTCGGTCAGGCAGATCGTCGCCGAGCGCAGCGTGCTCGTCCGCGAGCTGGCGGCGGGGGTCAGAACCGAGGCCTACCTGCTCTCCAAGGGTGTGGTGATCGGCGCGGTCTCGGCGGCGCAGACCGCACTGTTCGTCTGGATCGTCTTTGGCCTGCGACCGCTAGGCGAAGCGCCGCCCAACGCCGGGCTACAGGTGTTGATGATCTGCATCCTGATCGCCTGGGTCGGTGTGGGTTTCGGCCTGACCCTCTCCGCCTTTGCTCGCAGCGAGGACCAAGCGGCTAGCTTCCTCCCTCTGATCCTGCTGCCGCAACTGCTCTTCGCGGGCGCGGTCGTCACCACCAAGGACATGGGCACCCCGATCCAGATGCTCTCCCACCTGGTCGCCGCCCAGTGGGGGTTCGCCGGCATCGGCAACGCGATCGACATGAACGCGAGGATCGAAGCGGACCCCGGCTTTGCCACCGCTAACCACTACAGCTCCGCCTTCTTCACCCACGGCGGGGTACAGGTAGCGATCGCGCTGGTGCTGATGATCGCCGTCTGTGCCGCCGTCCTGCAAGCACGCCTCAGGCCATCCTTCGAGGACACCTGGTGGCAACAGGCACGCCAGGGCTGGGAACGCTGGGCCGCCCAACGCCGCGAGCGGCAAGTCCAGGGCTTGGCGGCGCGGGCCGAGGACTAGAGGCTAGGGCGTCACCGGAGGGCGCAGAGGCGCTCGCGGGCGATCCAGTCGGAGCCGGGTGGTGGCCTGGGCAACCTGCGCTGAGCCTTGCCGCACTCGCGCGGACTTTGGCGGTGGTCGGAGTCAACGGCCCGAGCGGCGACGGCCGTCAGCAGCAGCGGGACCGGGTCGATCGGCGTGTCGTAGCGGCGCACCTCGAAATGCAGGTGCGGCCCGGTCGAGTGCCCGGTCGAGCCGACGTAGCCGATCCGCGTGCCGCCGACGACCTGCTCGCCGACCCAGCTGGTGATCGAGGAGAGATGGGCGTACCAGGTGGTGAAGCCGAGCCGGTGCTGGATCACCACCAGGTTGCCGTAGCCGCCGTAGTTGTAGGCGGCGTAGATCGTCGTGCCAACGCCCGCCGCACCGACGCGCGTCCCGTAGGGAACCGGGAAGTCGAGCCCCTCGTGGCGGTGGTCGCCCCGCGGCGCGCCGAACCCATCACCGATCGGGCCCGGGACCGGCCGCAGGAACCGCACGGGACCTTCCGGTGTCTCGACCTCACCGCGCAGCGAGCCGATCGTCGCCGGCCCGGCGAGCCCGTCGACCGCGATGC
>JBAREU010000233.1:0-7668 GCA_049796515.1 Solirubrobacterales bacterium | reverse complement strand
CGCTTCGGCTACCAGGTGATCGAGCGCCGCGGCACCGGCGGCGGCGCCTTCCGGTTGATGTATTCGCGCTTCCTCGAGGAGGCAGGACGCCCGGAGGCGGCGCTCGCGGCCGACGCCGCGGCTGCCTGGACCGAGCTGGCCAACGCATTCCGCGCGGCAAGCGAGCATGACGAGCCCGAACCCGCTCTCTGGCGTCAGATCGACACTGCGGCCAATCGCGTAGCCACGGCGGAGGAGCAACTCTGGACCTCTTTGGCCAATCGGTAGTTATCCCCTATGGAGTCCGCGTGCTCCATGGTGTACCGTTTGCAACTAGCGGGAGGCGGGTATCGAGTCGAAAACCCGTCTGGAGGAGAGTCATCAATATGAGAAGCAAGCGTGGCCCACTGGGGCTTCTCGTTCTCACTGCTGCATTCCTTGTTCTCGCGCTCGGCGCTTCCAGCGCCCAGGCCGAATTTGGCATCGCGAAATGGGAATCTGTGACGTGCAAAACCGACGCAAGCGAAGTCGGCCTGGGCAACTGGGAAGACAACGGCGATCCATGCCTCGCATCGGGCGAACCGGAACGGTTTTACACGCAGGCTGCGGGCCACCCGAACGCCGGAATCACCGCCTTCCTGATGAACCAAAAAGGCGGCTTCCCGGACCTCCCGGACGGCTTCCTCAAAGAAACTCGGGTCGAACTCCCGGAGGGGCTTGGAGTGAACCCGCAGGCGACCGAGCAGTGCACCGTCGAGCAGCTCTCCGAAGTCATCGCGGTCGAACCGATCGTGCTGACCAAATGCGCCCTCACCGCGTCGCAGGTCGGGTGGGACTACTTCACGACGATCAGTCCCGGGCCACCGCCGGCGACCCTTCCTCCCCTCGGGTTCGAATTCACCCTCAAAACGCCGGTCTACAACATCGAAACGCCCGACGACCCCAGCTCACCGTTCTTCGGTGCATCCTCGATGGCGGGGTTCAACATCACCGGCGAGCCAACCCTCCTGGTAGGCGACACCGATCCGGTCGACCAGCACATCTCGTTCACGACCCACGATCTCGAGTCGCCGGTGCCCCCGGAAGAAGGCGCACCGATCATCGGCTCGCGACTCGTCTTCGAAGGGCAGAAAGGCACCGGCTACGTGACGCTGCCGAGCGAGTGCGCCGGGGCACAGCGGACGATCCTCAACGTCCTCTCCCATCCCTATCCGATCCCGCCCGGTCCTGAACTGGAGCGCTCGGCGGTCTTCGACACCCCCTACAGCGCGACCGACTGCGACAAAGTCCCCTTTGACCCGAAAATCAACACGACGGTCGACAGCAAAACCGACTCCCCCGAGCCGGCGACGATCGAGCTCCAGATCCCCTTCAACCCGGATCCCGAAGGGATAACCAACTCCCAGCTGCGTAAGGCGACGATCACGCTGCCGGAAGGCACCGGCATCAATCCCTCCTCGGCCAACGGCCTCGATCCCTGTACCGACGCGCAGTTCGCCAAGGGGACCAACGACCCAATCACCTGCCCGACCTCGTCCAGGATCGGCTCGATCGAGGTCGTCACCCCGTCGCTTCCGGGCGTTCTCGGCGGTGCGGTTTACACCGCCGCCCCACTCAGCAACGATCCGAGCTCAGGCAACCAGTTCCGCGTCTTCCTGCACGTCGTCTCGGAGCGCTTCGGCGTCAACGTGCGGCTGGTCGGGAACATCTTCCCCAACCTGCAGACCGGCCAGCTCACGGCAGTGGTCGACGAAAACCCACAGGCACCGTTCGAATCGTTCAAAGTCCACGTCGACGGCGGACCGCGAGGTGTTCTGACCACGCCAGACACCTGCGGTCCACACACGACGGTCGCGGGGCTCGAACCGTGGTCGGCCCCGGGCACGATCAAAGAACCGCCGCCGACGAGCAGCTTCTCGCTGGACGAAGCGGCCGGCGGCGGACCCTGCCCGAAAACCCTCGCCGAGCGGCCGCTCAACCCCGGTTACAGCGCCGGGCCGCAGAGCAACACCGCCGGCGCCTTCAGCCCCTTCAAATTCAACCTGGAGCGGGCCGATGGCAACCAGGAGATCAAGCAGATCAACGTCGATCTGCCGCCCGGCATGGTCGCCAAGCTGCGCGGCCTCGAGTACTGCCCGCAGGCGAACATCGACGCCGGCGGTGCGCGCTCGGGCACGAGCGTGATTGCCGACCCAGCCTGCCCGAACAGCAGCTTCGTCGGCACGGCGACGACCAGCGCCGGGTCCGGCTCGGCACCGTTCAGCACCTCGGGCAACGCCTACCTCGCCGGCCCGTACAAAGGCGCCCCGATCAGCATGGTCTTCGTCACCCCGGCGGTGGCGGGGCCGTTCGACCTCGGCACGGTCGTCGTCCGGGTCGCCTTGAACATCGACCCGGAAACGGCCGAAGTCCACGCGGTGTCCGACACGATCCCGAACGTCTTCGGGGGCGTGAAGCTGGACATCCGCAAGATCGACGTCTCGATCGATCGGTCGAAATTCACGCTCAATCCGACGACCTGTCGCCAGGCGTTCCTCGTCCGCTCGACGATCTTCGGCGGCGGCGGTGACCCGGCCGATCCGGCCAAATGGGCCTTCGTCGACAAGGAGAGCGAATTCCGGGCGACGAAATGCAAAGCGCTGAAATTCAAACCGCAGTTCTTCGCCCGGATCCTCGGTGGCGAGAACCAGACCAAACGGGCGAAGAACCCGAAGTTCCGGGCAATCCTCGACGCCCGTGAAGGCGACGCCAACGTGCGCCGCGCCGCGTTCATCCTGCCGCGGGCGACGATCCTCGATCAGAGTCACATCAAAACCATCTGCACGAGGGTCCAGCTGGCGGCGAGCCAGTGTCCGAAGAACGCGATCTACGGACATGCGCAGGCGAACTCGCCGCTGCTCAAAGGCAAGCTCAAGGGGCCGGTCTACCTGACCTCGTCCGACAACGAGCTGCCCGACCTGCTGGTCGACCTGCGCGGCCAGGTGAACATCCGGCTGCGCGGGGTGATCAGCTCCGAGAACGGGCGCCTCAAGACGGTGTTCCGCAAAACGCCCGACGTCGCGGTGAACAAGTTCATCCTGACGATGAAGGGCGGCGACCGCGGCCTCCTGGTCAACTCCCGCGACCTCTGTTCGCGGCAGACCAATGGCTTCCTCAACCTGCTGGCGCAGAACAGCAGGCGAGTGAAGAAGAAGAACCTGCGGCTCAACATCCCGGCCTGCAAAGGCGGGGAGAAGGGCTAGCACTGGTGCCGGGGCGGGCCCTCCCACCCGCCCCGGCGCTGACGTCGTCGGCCGACGCGTGGCCGGGGTAGCCCAAAGGCTCCTTCTTAACATTCGATTTGGGGGCCCTCACGCGGTGCTGGGCCAATCCGTCAGATGCAGGGCTTTCGTTCTGAACAGCAATCTCGACCTGAGATCGAGTCCTGGGCAAACTTGAGAATTAGGTGCGAATTTGGACGAATATTGGGTATTCTCATTCATTCATGCAGCACCCGATCAGTCAAACGCCGGCGGGCTTGCTCGCCATAGCCGTCGCCACGGCGATGGTGTTGTTGCTGGGGTTTGCGACGCCCGCCGGCGCCGAAACGATGGGCGGGCTGCAGGATGCAGTGGACACCGTCACCGAAGGCGCGGCCACCGGCGTATCGGCCCCGGCGCCCCCTCCCGCTGAAGTCGAACCGGAAGCCACGAACGTGCCGGAAGTCCCCCAGCCGGCCACCGACGTCGTGGACGACGTGAGCGAAACCGTCGCGACCGCGACCGCGGAGCCCGTCGCGGCGGCGACTTCGCAGGCGTCGAAGCTTGCCGACGATGTCGGGCAGCGCACTGCCGAAGCGGTCGAACCGATCGTCGAGTCCGCTGGCTCCGTCGCGTCAACCGCCGACGATGGAGAGGACCTCGCCGCGCATGTCGTCGCCTCATCCCAAGACTCCCTCAAACGGGCAGGCGAGAACCTGGCCGAGACGGGCACCCGCCTGAGCTCGACCTCCTCGGCACTTCTCGCCAAAGTTGTCTTGTCGCTTTCCCAAGCGGTCTCGTCGGTGCGGTCGGCGACGGGTCGCGTCCTCCTAGCCACGAGCCAAGAACCGCCGACCCCGACTGCAGCTGACGTCCGATTCTTCTCCCCCCACCCAGCGGAAGGCTCGCCGAGCGTGCGACCGGATGGGAAGCTCCCAGTCGAGCGGAGGCTCGACCTCCTCGACGGCCTGTTCCTCCGCTCCCTCGTAGGGTTCGGGGGGATCGCTCCCCTCCATTTCTGGGCCTCGCCACAGAGCGGAGATTTCTTTGCCGGTGGCGCCCAGTCACCATCGGAAACCAGCGCCGCCGGCGCACCTCCCAGAGCGGCAAGCGGCATGCCGGCGAATCCCAAACCTCTGGATAGCGATAACCCGCTGCCGCCGCCACTTGAATCGTTCCAAGCCGCTGCGTCAGGTTTGGGCGGCTCCCCCTCTTTTGTCCCCGTCGTCGGCCTGCTGGCGTTGCTCGCGCTGGCTGCCCCGGCGACCTTCCGCAGACTCAGGGAGATGCCGGCTTTCGCGGCACCAACCCCCTTCGTCTGCGCGCTCGAGCGCCCTGGCTAGGTCCTCGCGGACCTCAACCAGGGCTGCGCCGGGAGCCCTAACCACTCCCCGGCGAAAGAAACTCGAGTGAAAGGAATCACCGATGAGATGTCCCACGGCTGTAATCGCAGCCGCGGTTGCCCTAGCGATCGGAGCGGCGCCTGCCGCCGCCTCGACGCCGCTGCCGATTCCCTCTGCTGGTCAGAGCAACGTCAGCGACGTGACCCAAGGCAACCCGGAAGCCAACGGTGGCAGCGCCACCGCCACGGGCGGTGAAGGCGGCGACGCCAACACCGGTAACACGCAGGAGTACAACGGCAACGCAATTGCCGTCTCGATCGGCGGCGACGCCGATGCCAAGGGTGGCGACACCACGGCGACGAGCGGTGACGCGACCGGAGGCGACGGTGGAGACGCCGATGCCGACGGTGGCGATGCCGATGCGTCAAATGACGCGGTAGTGGTGCAGTCCAATGAGTCGAGCGGCTCCGGGCATCCGTCTCACTCCCCGCACGGGGATTGCGGCTGCAAGAGCCCCTCGATGAACCATGGCTCGGGCGACTCGCAGAGCAACGAGTCGACCGTCCAGCAAGGCAGCCCGAAAGCCAACGGCGGCAGCGCCACTGCCACGGGCGGCTATGGCGGTGATGCCAATAGCGGCAACACCCAGAAACACAATGGCAACGCCTACGCCGAGTCGAAGCCGCAGGAGCGGAAAGAGAGCAAGCCCTGTGGGTGTGACCACGGCAAGAAGCGAGGCGACAACGACGCCGACGCCAAGGGTGGCGACACCACGGCGACGAGCGGCGACGCGACCGGAGGCGACGGTGGAGATGCCGATGCCGAGGGTGGCGACGCCGATGCATCGAACGACGCGCTGGTGGTGCAGTCCAACGAGTCGTCGAAGCGGAAGTCCGACCATCCCTCACGCGGGGGATGTGGCTGCGAGAGCGACTCGAAGCACAGCTCTAGCGGTTCGCAGAGCAATGTGTCGGACGTCCAGCAGGGTGACCCGGAAGCCAACGGTGGCAGCGCCACGGCGACCGGCGGTGACGGCGGCAATGCCAACACCGGCAACACCCAGGAGTACAACGGCAACGCCTACGCCGAGTCGAAGCCGCAGGAGAAACAGGACAAGTACGAGTCCTGCGGCTGCGATCACGGCAAGGGCGGAGGCCATGACAACGCCGATGCCGATGCCAAGGGTGGCGACACCACGGCGACGAGCGGTGACGCGACCGGAGGCGACGGTGGAGACGCCGATGCCGACGGTGGCGATGCCGATGCGTCGAACGAGGCGGCGGTCTTCCAGTTCAACTGGCTGGGAGGCTGGCGCAGGTAGCGCCGAGGGCGCCTGTCAGCCCTTTGACAGGCGCGCGAAATAGGCGAACCAGTTGCCGGAGTGGGTCTCGTAGGCGAGACCCGCTTCGGCAGCTTGGCGTTTGAGCGAGGCCAGGGTGGTGAAGTGAGGATCGCCGAACAGCTCTCCCACAATCAGGCGACCGCTGGGCTTGAGGACGCGCGCGATCTCGCGCAGGGCGGCTCCCGGATCGGGGATCTCGCCGAGGACCGCAGTGAGGACGACCGCGTCGATCGAGTCGTCCTCGTAGGGCAGCGCCGTCGCGTCACCCTGGGTCGGGACCACGTTTGCGAGACCGCGCTCGGCGGTCCGGTGCATGACGTGGTCGAGGAACTCCTGCTGAAGGTCGAAGATCTCGACCCGGCCGTCCGCTCCCAGCCACTCGGCGAGGTCGAGCGTGTAGTAGCCGGTGCCGGGACCGATCTCCAGCACCCGTTCGCCCGGAGTCGGCGCCAGCACCGAACGCAGGCGCTCGCGGGTGACGATCGGGTGGGGAGCTTCGACCCAGAAGCGCTGCCCGTAGGGACATGCCGACGGGTTCTTGCGCCACCAGAGCGCCGCGGCGAGGGTCGCCGCCCCGGCCGCTCCGAGCACCCTGCGGGCCCGCATCAGTCCTTCCTGTCGAGACCGAACCCGACGCGGTGCGCGCCCGAGTCGATACGCAGGAAAGCGACCTTGCCGACGTAGACGGCGAGGACGCCGTCCTCGGTCTTGACGTCGTGCCAACCGCCCTTCTCGACCTGCTTGCGCAGATCCTTCAGCTCGTCCTCGCTGAGCCGTACCGCGACGACCTGGCCGCCCTCGAAACCGATCTCCACTTTCTGCGCGTCAGCCATCGCTGATCAGTGCTCCTCTCCACTCGGTTCGACGATCTCGGTCAGCACGCCGCCGGTCGAGCGGGGCTGGATGAAGGCCACCCGACTGCCGCGGATGCCGGTCCGGGCCTTGCTGTCGATCAGCTCGAGCCCGGCGGCGGCGAGCCTCTCCAGGGTCGCGTCGATGTCCTCGACGGCGTAGGCGACGTGGTGCAGCTTGGGGCCCTTGCGGCCGAGGAACTTGCCGACCGGCGTGTCGGGGGCGAGCGGCCGCATCAGCTCGACATGGCCGTCGCCGACGTCGAGCAGCGCCGCCTCGACCCCCTGGGACTCGACCGTCTCGCGATGGGCGAGGGTCATCTCGAAGGTCTCCGCGTAGAGCGAGAGCGCCTCGTCGATGTCCTCGACAGCGACGCCGATGTGGTCGATCTTGCCGAACATCGGCGGGAGTCTAGATAGATGGCTACGTCGCCGGCGGGGGCTCGCCCGCTTGGGCCTGCGGGGACTCGACCCGGAGGATCTCGGCCAGCGCGGCGATCCCCACCTGGAGTTGCTCGGGCGTGGGCTCCTTGGTCGCCAGGTGGCGCTGTATCTCGCGGCCGGGGGTGTGGAAGGCCTCGGCCAACGGGGCACCGTGGTTGCGGTCGCTCCAGGCGAACATCTCCACCGCAAGCGAGGCGCCCCCGAGGCCGACCGCGGCGCGCGCCAGCGGGCTCGGTCGCTCGACCAGCCGCTCCAGCGCCACCGTACCCCCAGCCGAGAGCAGCATCATCGGTGCGATCAGGTTGGAGCCGCAGCGATCGTGCTCCTTGGGCACCTGCGCGGGGTCGTCGATTCCCTGCTCGTAGGCGGCGATCGCCTTGTGCTCGACCCCGTGGTATGCGGCCAGGTCACGGTCGCCGAGGGCGACGACGGCCGGCGCTGCACCGAGTCCCTGCACGAGACCCTCGCGC
>JBAREU010000232.1:0-17703 GCA_049796515.1 Solirubrobacterales bacterium | reverse complement strand
CCGATCCCGAGCGCACCGAGTCGCCGCGGGGGCGCATGGAGCGGGCCGTGGCGCGTTTCAACGTCAGCGAGGCGCGGCGCATCGTCGCCGGGCTGATGCGGACTTTGGGGGAGCCGTGGGTCTCGATCGGCTCCGCCGCCGGCTCGCCGAGCGAGGTGCGGATCACGGTTGCCTGGGATCTCTGCTGGTACCAGTGGGGGGTCGATCTCGCCGATGAGATGCGCCCGGTCTTCCAGCTCGACAGGGGCGACCGGATCGAACAGCTCGACGGCTCGGCACGGGAGTGGAACGCCAGGGCAGGGGAGGGCGGGCCGTTGGCGCTCGGCATTCCGCCGGCGAAGCAATCCCGCGACGGCGAGCCCGTCGGCCGGTGAAGCTAGTCGTCAACGTCGACGGCGGCGCCCGTGGCAACCCCGGTCCGGCCGCGATCGGTGCAGTCGTTCAACACCCGGGCGGCGAGGTGCTCGAGGAGCGCGGCGAGCGAATCGGCACCGCGACCAACAACGTCGCCGAGTACCGGGCGCTGCTGCTCGGTATCGAGCGGGCGGCTGAGCTGGGCGCGAGCGAGCTGGAGCTGGTCGGCGACTCGGAGCTGATCGTGCGCCAGGTCAAGGGCGAGTACAAGGTCAAGGACGCGACCCTGCGTGAGCTGCACGCCGAGGTGAAGCGGGCGCTGCGGCCCTTCGAGAGCTGGTCGATCCGCCACGTGCGGCGCGAGCACAACGCCGAGGCCGACCGCCTCGTCAACCAGGTGCTGGACGGCGTCGATGGCTGATGGCGAGCCGATCGACCCGTGCGTCGGCATTGGCCACGTCCATCTCAAAGTGGCCGATCTCGACCGGGCGCTGGACTTCTATTGCGGCGTGCTCGGCTTCGAGCTGCAGCAGCGGATCGGCGACGAGGCCGCCTTCGTCTCGGCCGGCGGCTACCACCACCACATCGGTCTCAACACCTGGCACTCGAAGGGCGCGTCGCCGCCCCCGGCGCGGAGCACCGGCCTCTTCCACGTCGCGATCCTCTACCCCGACCGGCGCGCGCTCGCCGATGCCCTGCGCCGGCTTGCCGAGGCCAGCGTCCCCCTGAGCGGGGCCTCCGACCATGGCGTCAGCGAGGCGCTCTACCTGAGCGACCCCGACGGCAACGGCATCGAGCTCTACCGCGACCGCCCGCGCGAGGAGTGGCCGCGCTCGGCCGGTGGTGAGGAGATCGCGATGGTCACCGAACCACTCGACCTGCACGACCTCCTCGCCGAGCTGGATAGATGACGACGGCGCGACCTCTCGGTTACCCGCCATATTGACGGGCAACTGAGAGGTCGGTCGTCTCAGGAGCCGAGAATCGCCCCGATCAGGTCCGCTTTGAACGGCTCGGTGCCGGGTGCGAGCTGCATCGCGCCAAAGTTGCTGCTGGCGCGCACGTAGGCGAGCTCCCTGCCGAGGTCGCCGAGCCCGTTGGTGCCGGCCAGCGGCGCGATCTGCAGCGTGCTGAGGACGCCGAACGCGGCGCCGGAGCCGTTGAGGAAGCCGCTGCCCGAGTCGCCCGGGATCCCGGGGGTCAGCGTCACCACGATGTGGCTCCAGCCGCCGCCTTCGCCCTGGACGACGACACCCTGCTTGGGGCTGAGTTTGGTCACCCCGCCGCGCAGCGAGGAGTTGCCGTAGGAGTAGACGGTCGAGCCGAGGGTGCCGGGAGCGCCGATGCCGGTCGGCCCGCCGAAGCCTGGCACCGAGGGGTTGACGCGGCCCACATCGGCTGGGTCGATCCTGATCAGGGCGAAGTCGTTGTAGGAGCAGGTGTCGGGGTCGCTCTCGCCGTTCGATTGCATGGTCAGCCAGGAGCTGTAGGCGAGGGTGCCGGGTTTGCTGGCACCCGTCACTTCGACCGGCGTCCCCAGCGGCAGCGAGTCACTGCTGCAGCCGTCGGTTTCCGTCTGCCCGCCGGTGCCGGCACAGTGCGCGGCCTGTCCGAGGTAGACGCTGGAGCCTTCCTCGAAGACAAAGTTGGCGGTGCACTGGGCGCCTTCGGTGAGGACCTGGACGCCAGGGTGGATGGTGGCGGATTTCGCCGGCGCCCAGGCAGAGGACCCGGCTGGAGCGATCAGCGCGGAGATGAGCACCAAGATCGCAGCGAGGATGACGAGCTTGCTTCGGTTCACGGCTGGGCCTCCTTGGTGGTGGGGGAGCGTCGGGCGCCGGCTGGACAGCCGAAAGCGCTCTACCCAAAACTCAGTAGACCAAAACAAAGTCCCCGGCTCGGGCATTGCAGCCGGCGACCCGCGACAGCAGTGGATCCCAGCGCGCCTATAATCCGCGACCGGTGCGGCTGTAGCTCAGCTGGCTAGAGCGTCTGCTTGCCATGCAGAAGGTCGTGGGTTCGAATCCCATCAGCCGCTTCACATCGAATCCCCTGCACGTGGGCCACTCGGCCTTCCCGGGGGAAAATCAAACCACCCCCGCATATCGCCTCCATTTTGGGCACTAGTTCCCAAAATGACGCGGATGCGCGGGGATTAGCGGCGATTTCGGCCGATTCCGCCTCGCTTTGCGCCAGCGGCGGAGCTACGGTCGCCAGCGCCAAGACATAAGTGGCCCCGGCGGCGCGCTAACGCCCCGGGGCCTGGCACCGAAGCCGGAACTTCGATGCAACGGAAACGGTACTGCCGTTGCCCCCACCGGGGCGCATCAGGGCCGGCTTCGGTGCCCTACCGAGAGGAGGGGCGCCATGCCCGGCACCACGATCACGATCAGCGGCCCGCAGCGCGACGGCCTCTACGAGCTAGTCCGCAACCACCTCGGCTCCGTAGGCGACCTTTGGGACGCGCTGGAGCGGGACAAGAACTTCGCCACGGCGGCACGGCTCGGCCTGGAGTTCGGCGAAGACTTCGAGCTGCTGGAGGAGATCGGCTGGGGCGAGGACGAGGACCGCGAGAGCTTCGAGCTGACGATGCCGGTCCACGACCTGATGGAACTGCTCAAACGCCTCCATGACGAAGCCGAGCAGGTGCTTCATGGGAAAGGGACCGAGCGCGAGGCCCGAGAGGACGATCGGGCAACCGAGGAGCGCTACCTGCGTGGCCTCGATGCCTGCGAGGAGCTATTGGTCAGGCTCGATGAGGTCGAGAGCCCCCCAGCATGACCACGACCCTCACGATCGATTTGCGGGAGTGCGACACGCTGCACGGGCTGCTGTCGCGTCGCCTGCTCGTCCTGATTCAGAATCCCTCTGGGCTCGCCGAGGCGGAAGGAATATCGGTCGCCGAGCTTTACGAGCGCCTCGCCGACGACCTGCGGCTGATGGAGGACATCGGCTGGGCCTCCGAGGCCGATCAGGAGTCGGTGGGGCTGACCATGCCGCGCGAGAAGCTCGCCGAGACCCTGAAGCGGCTTCGCCGCGATGCCCGCCGCGCGCCGCTCTCGCCCCGGCATGAGCGAGAGCCGAAGGAAAGCGTCGATGAGCGTTGGCGGCGCTTCCGGCAGGCGGGGGAAGTCTGCGAGGAGCTGCTGTGCAGGCTCGCCTCATCGGCCCAAGATGACGCGGATCCGGAGCCGATCAGCGGTGTCTCGCCCGAGGATGCTGCGAGGCACGAGCTGGCCGCCTACTACCCCGTCACGGACGGCTTTGTCCTAGCCGCACTTGAGCGTGCCGAACTGCATGAGCCGGAAGCGGAGGTCTTGACCTCCGCCCTCATGGGGCACCTCGGATTCAAGTGGGCGCCATCCACGAATCGCCTGTTCTTCCCCCGGCTCGAAGAGCTGCGGAAGGCTGGCCTGTTTACCAGCATCGAGAGGCGGGGCGAGCCATATTGGAGCCTGACCTCCGTCGGTCGAGAGCGGCTGGCCAAGGAGCGCGAGGCCGGCGAGATCGGTGAGTTGCCCGAGTCGCCTCAGCACCGCGCCTGGCGGCACGCCCGCGAACAGGCGGCGGTGCGGATCGACGGATTCCGTCACGAGCAGACCGAGGCGCTCGAAGTCGCCGATGAGCTTCTGAACCGTTATGGGCCCTCGCTGTCCCAGGATTGGCTCGACTTGAGCGAGCGGCTGTGCTGGTCGACGTGGCACCTGGCGTCGGCCATCCACTGCCTGCACGAGTGGGTCGAGCCCGACGACGAGGCTCCGGATGTGGACGAAAACCCCGGCCCAAGGCCGGGGCGGCGGAATGTTGCGGCCTGGGACACCCAGCCTGGCAAAGAGCAAGGAGGCAACGCATGAGCGCGAAACAGCTAAAAAAGAAAGGCGCCGGCAAGTCGACCAAAGCGTCGTCGGCGGGAAAGAAAGACCGTCTCGGTCCCGGCGAGCTGGACAAGCTCGTCCTCGCCTACATGCGCGAGCACAAGAAAGACGCGCCCCATACGCCGAGCGCGATCGCCAGGGGGATCGAGCGCTCCTCGGGCGCCGTGGCCAACTGCCTCGCTCGCCTGGACGGGCAGAAAAAGGTGCGGTTGGTCAAGCCCAAGCCACGCGAATACGAGATGGTCGAGACCAAGAAGAAACGATGAGCCGTCTGTTCGTCGTCGGCGATACGGAAGGCCAGCGTGGACGGGGTTGAGCGCCAAGAGCACTGCGTGCGCTTCGGTAAGGAGCTGAGGCGCATCCGGCGGGAGGCGGGCATCTCGATGGAGACCCTCGGCAATCGCGCTGGTCTGCATCGCACCGAGATCGGTCATTTGGAGCACGCGAGCCGGGAGCCGCGACTCACGACCATCATCAGGGTCGCGCACGGCCTGGATATATCGGCGAGTCGCCTCCTCGAGGGCGTCGACCGCCTCGAAGGTGACGGTGCGCGCCCTGAGCCAGATCCAGCGCCATTGGTCGCTGTTCGAGGGCCGAGGTGCAGGCCACCGGGAGGTGCTGAGGACCCCGCGCAAGCGGGGTCCTCTGTCTCCCGCCTCGGCCCTCGAAGAGCGACAAACGGCGCCTCCTCGGAGCCCGACGACGAAGGAGCAGTCCGGCTCGGATAGCGCGCATTTCGAGGAGGACACCGATTCCGAGCTGCCCCGTTGCGCCGAGTGCGGTCGCGAGCTGCTCGACGCCGAACCGGACGGAGACGCTCCGGAGAGGTGCGAGGACTGCATTCCCGAAATCGGCCCTGGCAGCGCGTACGTAGACCGACTTGCGGTCAATCTCCGCCAGCTCCGCGTCGGCGCCGGTCTAGAGCGCGGCGCGCTTGAGAGCCGGGTTGGGACTCAGCACCTTGCCCATCTGGAAGGTGACGACGCCAACAACCTGCGCCTGACTACCGCCTTGAGGCTCACCTGCTCGCTGGGCGCCTCGATCGAACAGCTAACCGACCGCATCCACTGGAATCCGGGTCAGATAGTCCGTGGCTTCGAGCAGCGCCGAGGGGTGGAACGGCTATCGGGGTTCTTCGAGGTTGTACCCGGCAACGTGCCGGCCTTCGAGCCGCCCTTGCCGCAGGAGGTCGGCGACCGCGTAGAGGCGGCTGCGATCTTCGGGGCGAATGTCCGGGGTGCTCGCGAACGCCGCCATCTAACCCAGGCGGAGCTTGCGCGAAAGGCCGGCCTCGGCAAAAACGGCCTTTCGTTGATCGAGAGAGGCGTTCGGGAGACGTCGGTCGCGATCCTCCTCGCGCTGGCTCGCTCGCTTGAAGTGCCGCCGGATCTCCTGCTCGGCGGCCTTGTCTGGAGTGCCGGCCCACAGACGGGCGCGACGAGCCGGGCGCGACGGGTCGGATGCAGCCTCGACATTGCCATCCGGCGCCTTTGGAACGAAGGCAAGACGACTCGTGACATCGCCGAGACGCTGGGCACGTCACCCGGAACGATCTCGGCGACGGTGCATCGGTTGCGTGAGCGCGGTGAGCCCCTTGGCTATCGCCGCCCACCCACGAGAGGCGTTCACGCCCGTGCCCGTCAGAGGCGTCTAACGTGCCCTGAGTCCGCCTCGATCCGACACGAAGAGCCTCAGCGTGACGTCGCCATGCCGAGGATTAACGAAGCCTCCAGCGAGGACATAGCCAGCAGGATCGGGGTCAACGTCAGGTTTCGCCGCGCCGAGTCTGGGTTGACGCTTCGACAGCTCGCCGAGGCCGCGGAGACCCACTTCAGCCATCTCTCGCGAATCGAGCGGGGGAGGTCGAAGATTCCGCAGCTCGCTCTTATTCTCAAACTCGCCGGAAGCCTCAACGTGCGATGCGGCCTCCTTACGGTCGGCGTGATCTGGGATCCGGCGTCGCACTCCTTTTGGGTGGAGGACTCCCCGCCCGAGCCTCACACGGCGATTGATCGGCTGGGAGCCAACGCAAGGCAGGCTCGGCTGGAGGTAGACCTTTCCCAGCAAGCGCTGGCCGACCGGGCATCCATGAGTCGTAGTGATCTCGTGGACTTCGAGCGCGGGAACCGGAACTTCAGGATCTTTACGGTGGTCCGCATCGCCAGCGCGCTCGGAATCAGCTTCGAGCAGATATTCACCGGGGTCGCCAATTGGCATTTCCGTCCTCTGGCGCCACCGGAATTCTTGCCGGGCGAGCGTCCGACCAAGTCAGAGCGCGACCAGTTGCTCATGCGACTTTGGCGGGAGGGACGTCCTGAAGCGGAGATAGCCGAAGCATTGGATCTGTCCAGAAAGGCCGTTGGCCCCTATGTACGGGAACTTCGGGACGCGGGAGAGGACTTGCCGTACCGTCGCCCGCCACGGAGAGCAGTGGAATTGGCGGCCCGTCGTCGACGTGGCCATTCCTGTGGAGCCAGCGATTGCGTACCCGCGCCGATGGGCTGAGATCCGGTTCGGGGTCAGCGGCGCAGCACCTTGAGCCAGTCCTGTGGGAGCGAGCCTGCCGGTATGCCGGTCGGGTAGTCGTGCATCAGCCCGGTGGCGAAACGCACAGCCGGGCGGCCGTCCAGCGCTGGTCGGAGGTCTTCGAAGGTCAGTAGCAGCCGGACTGAGGTTCCGATCTGGAAGTCCGCGGCGTTGGGCCGGTCGCCGCCGATCGTCCCCTCTTCGAGCAGTTCGTCGACGTGGTCGAGCAGGTTGGGCAACACCTCGACCGTGTCGCGCACGGTCTCGCTGTTGCCGGCCCCGGCCTTGCGCGCGAAGTACCAGGTGAGCGGCCACCCGACCTGCCCGAGCAGGTCTGGTGCCGGCAGGCCGACCTCACGGACCAGGCGCGCACGCATCTTGGCCCGGTGAGCGAAGACCCAGCCGCCCAGCCTTCGCGGGACTCGCTGGAGGACGTCATCGCACCACCACTCCGCCTCTTCGACGCGGTTCCGCTTGCGCGGATCGGCGGGGAACAGCGGCGGCGCTGGTTGCGTCCGATCGAGTGCGCGCGCGATATCGCGGGTGCCCTGAATGCGGCGGCCGTCGAGTCTCAGTGCCGGTACCGTGCCGCGACGGAAGCCAAGCGCCCGCACCGCGGCAGCGTGGCTACCGGGCACCAGGTTGACGACCTTGTGCTCTATGCCCTTGTACTCCAGCATCAGACGGGCGGCATGCGCCGGATGCGAGGTGTGAACTGCGTAGAGCGTCGCCCGCACGAGCCCAGTATTCCATTGCTGCATCGACGGTATACCCGTGCGAGATCGTTGCGCTCGCCGATCATCGAGGGCGCTTCGACCAACAAGCTACGACAGCAGATCGAATCCAGACCCGACTTCAGACCCAGGGACAGCTATGCGGCAATGCTTACCTTCGCCGGGATAGGCTTTTACGCCACCGCCATCACTGATCCGCTTGGTAAAGAGCGGATCGACGGCGAACCTCCACCAGTGGCACAGTTCTGGCCACCAAAGCATCACTTCATCCATTGGCCTCCGCCAATTCGGGCGGATAGCCGCATTCTCCCCACGCTTATGAACTGGGTGCCGCTTCGTCCGAGTGTCTGACTCCCGCCTCGGCGGTAGGAGTTCTGAGGCGACGCCGCACCGATCTGGGGGCTGAACCCCGATATCCAGTCGGTGGGAGTTGAGAGGATTCGCATGCAATGGCGACCTGGAACAGCGACGAAGGCGCCTGAATGCCTGACGTCGTCGTCCTTCTGCTGGCCGCCTCGGCCACCGCGCTTGCGACTGGAGTGGGTGCGGTGCCGGTTTTTCTCTTCGGGCGGGGCACCGAGCGGGCGACGCCCTTCTTGCTCGGGTTTGCCGCGGGCGTGATGGGTGTCGCCGCCCTCGCGGGATTGCTCATCCCCGCAACCGAAGAAGGCTCACTCGCCGAGGTGGTCACCGGATTCGCGGTCGGCGTCGTCTTCCTCGTCGTGGTCAGCCGGCGCTTCAAGCCCGACCACGGCTTCATGGGTCGCACTGGCCCTGGAACGCGAACGTCGGCCCTCGTTTTCCTCGTCCTCTTCGTCCACAGCCTGCCGGAGGGGCTCGCGATTGGAACCGCCTTTGCCTCGGACCGGGCCGGGCTGAGCCTGTTCGTGATCCTCGCGATTGGAATTCAGAACGTGCCGGAGGGGACGAGTGTTGCGATCCCTATGCAGGAAGCAGGTTTCAGCCGTCCGCGCCAGTTCTGGGCGGCCGTTGCGACCAGCGCCCCGCAGCCGATCGGCGCTCTGATCGCCTACCTGGCGGTGGAGGAGGTGAGTGGCCTCTTGCCCTTCTCCTTCGCCTTCGCGGCGGGAGCGATGCTGGCGCTGATCGTCGTCGAGATGCTCCCCAAGGCCTACTCCGGTCCACGCGCCTTGGGGCCGAGCATCGGCGTCGCTGCCGGGGCGGCGGTCATGCTGGGGTTGAGTGTTGCGCTAGGCGTCTGACCCGCCAGCGATCCGCTGGATTGCCCACAGGCCGAGCCCGAGACAGAGCAGCGCTCCCGCCCGGAGCCACGTCTCACCCTCTATCTGAGTCATCACTACGACGCACGCGGCGATGCCGAGGAGCGGAAGCACGAAGGGCACCTCGAAATGCTCGTGACCGACCGGGTCCCGGCGGAGAAGGAGGGCGGCGACGTTCACCGTGATAAAGACGCCCAGCAGGAGAAGCACAGTCGTATCCGCGAGCGCTCCAAGGTCGCCGGTGACGATCAGCCCAGCGGCGATCGAGGTCGTGAAGACGATCGCAACCAGGGGAGTCTTGTGCCGGCTCAAACGGCCGAACGAAGAGAGGAGCACCCCCTCTTCTGCCATTCCATAGAGCAGGCGCGAGGCCATGATCATGTTGATCAGCGCGCCGTTCGCCAGCGCCATCAGGCCGATCGCCGAGAACACCTTGGTGGGGACCGCCAGTGGTCCGACCTGGACGACCTCGAGCAGGGCGCCGCTCGAGGTTTCGAGACGCTGGGTCGGGACAGCCATCGAGGCGATCAGCGTCACCACGAGGTAGATCGCTCCGGCCGCGGCAAGGCCAGCGAACAGGGCAGTCGGGTAGGAGCGCTCCGGTCGGGTCGTCTCCTCGGCGATGTTGACCGAGTCCTCGAAGCCGATGAGGGCGTAGAAGGCGAGCGCGGCGCCCGCGAGGATGGCCAAAGCCGGCGCCGTCCCCTCCTTGAACTCGACGGCCCTACCCGGTTCGCCTTCTCCGCTGGTGAGCGCGGCAACTCCGACGATCACCACCAGGACGAGGCCGCCAAGCTCGACGAGCGTCAGCACGACGTTGAGCCGAACCGAGATCAGGATCCCGATGAAATTGATCACGGCCACCACTGCGATGAAGGCCAAGGCGGCCACCGCGACCGGGACGGTGACGAACTCGGCGAGGTAGTCCCCACCGAAGGCCCTCGCGAGTGCGCTCGCAGAGGTGACGCCCGAGGCCATCACGGCGAAGGCGACCAGGAACGCGACCAGGGGGCTCCGGAAGGCTTCCTTGGCATAGAGGGCGGCACCGCCAGCGCGGGGGTACTTCGTGACCAGTTCGGCGTAGGAGCCGGCGGTCAGCGCGGCGAGCAGGAGGGCGACCAGGAAGGAGATCCAGATCGCGCCCCCGACCTCGGCCCCGACCACGCCGACGAGGGCGTAGATCCCGCCGCCCAGGATGTCGCCGAGGATGAAGAAGAAGAGCATCCGTCGCGAGACAACGCGACGCAGCATCCTCGGGTGTTGGCTCTCTCCCGTTACCGACCGCTCCCGGCGTGAGAATGGATCCGATGGACGAGTCACGCGGTTTGCTCGCTGGAGAGCTCAGAGATCACTCGACGACTCGGGTTCCGGTTCTCTCGCCATCGCAGTCCACGGCTGAAGCGCGCCATTACATGCTTGGCAAGTCGTTCGACTTCGTCGACGAGATCGTGGTGCTCGATGAGGGCAGGCTAATCGGCCTCGTGGCACTGACCCGTTTGCTGGAGGCCCCGGAGGACACACTGCTCGGCGACCTGGCCGACTCCGACTCCGTGGTGATCCGGCCAGGTGAATCGGAGGAGGGAGCTGCCTGGCAGATGGTGCGGCGCCAGCAGAGCAATCTGGCGGTCGCCGACTCGGATGGGACCTTCCTCGGGCTCGTGCCCTCACACCGTTTGATCGGCCGCCTGCTCGCGGAGCACGACGAGGACGCGGCTCGCCTCGGTGGCTATCTGGCCAGCAGCGGGCGGGCTCGACTGGCGGCCGAAGAGCCGGTCAGCCGGCGGCTCCTGCACCGCCTGCCGTGGCTGCTGGTCGGCCTCGCCGGCGCAATGGCCTCAGCCGTGATCGTCGGCTCCTTCGAGGCCCAGCTGGACGAGGTGGTGCTCCTGGCCTTCTTCCTTCCCGCTGTCGTCTACATGGCCGACGCGGTCGGCACGCAGACCGAGACGCTGCTGATCCGTGGGATGAGCGCCAGCGTCGACATGCGCACGGTGGTTCGGCGAGAGCTGATCACCGGCGTCCTGATCGGAGCGTTGATCGGGCTCACGTTCTTTCCCTTTGCCTTGGTCGGCTGGGGCGATGCTGATGTCGCCCTCGCCGTCGGTTTGGCCCTTATCGCGAGCTGCTCGATCGCGACCTCAGTGGCGACCGTGCTGCCCCGATTGCTGGCGCGCTTCGGCAGCGATCCGGCCTTCGGCTCGGGGCCGCTGGCGACGATCATCCAGGACCTGCTCTCGATCGCCGTCTACCTGGCGATCGCGACGCCGATTGTTACCTAAGCGGGGCGTATCGGCTGGGAAGTGAGAGGCTGGCTTGCGAATGCATCTGATCAAGGAGGTTCCTCATGGCGGACGAGGCGATCACGCTGACGCTTTCCAAAGCGGATGCCGAGGTTCTCGTAGGCGTACTAGCGTCCGAGCGCTACAACGCAGACGTCGAAGCGGTTTGCAACGGAATACGTAAGCAGCTCGACGAGAAGCTGGCCGAAGCAAGCTAAGAGCATGAGCACATGGCGGTGATCGAGACCGATGGGCTGACCAAGCTCTACGGCAAGGCGCGTGGCATCGAGGACGTGACGTTCTCGGTGCAGGCCGGTGAGGTCTTCGGTCTCCTCGGCCCCAACGGAGCGGGCAAGACGACGGCAATCCGCACGCTGCTCGACATGCTCCACCCGACCAGTGGCAGCGCCCGCATCTTCGGCCTCGACAGCCACCGCGACAGCGTCGCCGTCCGTGCTCGCCTCGGCAACCTTCCCGGCGACTTCGGCTACGGCAAGCAGGCAAGCGGGCGTGAGGCACTCCGTCTTCTGGCTCGCTTGCGGGGGGTCGAGGGACTCGGTCGGGCCGAGATCTTGGCCGAGCGCTTCCGGGCCGACCTCGATCGCCCGCTTGGCCAGCTCTCACGCGGCAACCGGCAGAAGGTCGGCCTCATCCTCGCCTGCTTTCACTCACCCGAGCTGCTGATCCTCGACGAGCCGACCAGCGGGCTCGACCCGCTGATGCAGGAGGAGTTCATGGCGCTGGTCGGCGAGGAGCGCGAGCGTGGCTGCACGATCGTGCTCTCCTCCCACGAGCTAGACGAGGTGGAGCGGGTCTGCGATCGGGTCGGCATCGTGCGAACGGGGAAGCTGATCGCGGTTGAGCGGATCGCCGACTTGCTCGGAAAGGCGCTGCGCACGGTGACTCTCGAACTGGCCGACTCCGCGGATCTCGATGAGCTGCGGCGGCTCCCGAACCTCACCGATCTGCAGGTGCTGGACGGCAGGATCACCTTCAAGGTCTCCGGCGATCTCGATGCCGCGATCAAGGCGGTCGCTTGCCATCACGTCCTCGACATGGAGCTGACCCACCCGACTCTCGAGGAGGTCTTCCTCACTTACTACCGGGAAGAGGAGGAGGGCGGATGACGCAGCTGGGGGCACTCGTCCTCACCCACCTGTCTGACCGGCGGCGCTCGCTGCTCGCCTGGGGGCTGCCGCTCGGCCTCTGGTCGGCCTTCATCGTCGCGATCTTCCCCTCGGTGGAAGACGCACTCTCCGAGGCGGTCAAGAATTACCCGCCGTCGCTGAAGGAAGCCTTCGGCATCGGTGAGCTCTCAAACGTCGAGCAGTACCTGCATGCCGAGATGCTGAGCCTGATCGTGCCGCTGGCGCTCGGTTACCTGGCGGTGCGCGCGGTCGCGAGCGGGCTCTCCGGAGCGGCCGAAAGCGGTCGCCTCGACGTACTGCTCTCAGCACCCGTCTCGCGGCGGCGCATCGCGGCGGCGAGCTTCGTTGCGACCGCGATCGAGCTGGCGATCGTCCTCGCCATCACCGTTCTGCTCACCGGGCTCGGCAATCTTGCCTCCGGGGCGGACCTCGCTTTCGGCTCCGCCCTCGCCGGTTTCGCCAACGTCTGGCCCTTGGCACTGGTCTTCGCCGGGCTCGGCGTGGTCGCGATCGGCTGGTCGCTGCGCACCAGCGTCGTCACCGGCTCGGTTGCGGGGGTGTTGGTAACGATGTACGTGATCGATCTGATCGGCCGCCTCGATCCCGACCTATCCGGTGTTCGCTACGCCTCCGTCTTCAAGTACTACGGCAACGCGATCGAGGATGGAATCGAACCGCTTGCGTTTGCCGGTGTCACCGCCGCCGCGGTCGCGCTTGCGGCCCTCGGAGCCTGGCTCTTTGATCGTCGCGACCTTGCCGCCTAAGCTTCATTTGTGGTGGATCTCGTGCGACGGCATCTCCACGGCGGCCGACGTTGAGCGCGCGGGTGCTGATCGCTGGCGGCGGCGTCGCTGCGCTCGAGGCCGCTATCGCCCTGCACGAGATGGCCGGCGACCGTGCGGAGGTGGCGATGTACTCGCCGCGCGAGGACTTCATCTACCGCCCCTTTGCGGTGGCCGAGCCCTATGGGGCTTCCCAGGCGATGCGCTACGACTTGGCGGAGCTGGCCGAGCGCTGCGGTGCCAGCCTCCACCGCGCCACTATCGGCTCGGTCGACGGCGAGGCGCAGCGCGCCCAAGCGAGGAAGTCGCCTACGACTACCTGATCGTCGCCTGCGGAACGAGGCTCTTGGCGAGCGTCCCGGGTGCTATCACCTTCTGGGGCGTCGCCGATGACGGCAGGGTTCAGGACGTGGTCCGCGGCCTGCGCGAGGGCAAGCTGCGACGGGTCGTGTTCACGATGCCCGGTGGCGGTACCTGGGCGTTGCCGATGTATGAGCTGGCTTTGCTCGCCGAGAGCGAGCTATCCAAGCAGGGCGTCGAGGGGGCAAGCCTTGTCGTCGTCACTCCCGAGGACGCGCCGCTGCACCTCTTCGGCCACGCTGTGAGCGAGCGAGTGGGCGAGCTGCTGGCCGAACGCGGCATCGAGGTAGTGACCGGCGCTGTGCCGGTCCACTTCGAGGAGGGCAGCCTTGTCGTATCGCCGGGAGCGGCTGTCGAGGCCGACGCGGTCCTCGGCCTGCCTCGCATGGAGGGCCGCAGGATCGGCGGCGTTCCCCACGATCTCGCCGGGTTCGTACCCGTCGATGACCACGGTCGCGTTCGAGGAATGCAGAATGCCTACGCCGTCGGCGACGTGACGACCTTTCCCGTCAAGCAGGGGGGCATCGCCACCCAGCAGGCAGACGTGGTCGCGGAAGCGATCGCGGCCGAGCTCGGCGCCGACCTCGAAGCCAAGCCCCTTGATCCAATCCTGCGCGGGGTGCTCTGGACCGGCGCCGAGCCGCTGTATCTCTCGGGCTATCTCTCGGGAGGGCACGGCGAAACCTCGAGCGTCAGCGACGTGGCGCCGTGGGGCGGTGGCGAGAAGGACAAGCTCGTCGGGCGCTATCTAACTCCGTTCCTCGCCGAGGTCAAACACTCAGCGGCGTAGGGTGAGGTCGTGAAGACGAAGGTCCTGACTCGCGCCGAGTACGAGCGGGAGCTGAAGCGTCTGCAGATCGAGATGGTGCGCCTGCAGGAGTGGATCGTGCAGGAGGGCTTGAAGATCGTCGTCCTCTTCGAGGGTCGCGACACCGCGGGCAAGGGCGGCGTGATCAAGCGGATCACCGGGCGCACCAACCCACGAGTCGTCCGCACCGTCGCGCTCGGCATGCCGAGCGACCGCGAGCGGACGCAGTGGTACTTCCAGCGCTACGTGGCGCATCTGCCCGCGGCCGGCGAGATGGTCCTGTTCGACCGCAGTTGGTACAACCGCGTCGGCGTCGAGCGGGTGATGGGCTTCTGCACCGACGAGGAGTACGAGGAGTTCATACGCTCCTGCCCTCGCTTCGAGCAGATCATCCAGCGCTCGGGCATCGTCCTCCTGAAGTACTGGCTCTCGGTCAGCGACGAGGAGCAGGAGCGCCGCTTCCATGCCCGTCTGAACGACCCGGCGAAGCGCTGGAAGCTGAGCCCGATCGACCTCGAGGCGCGTGCCTGCTGGGTCGACTACGCCGAGGCGAAGGACGAGATGTTCGCCTACACCGACACGAAGGAGTCGCCGTGGTTCGTGGTGGAGGGCGACGACAAGCGCTCGGCCCGGCTGAACCTGATCGCGCACCTGCTCGACCAGATCCCCTACGAGCCCATCGATCACGAGAAGATCGAGCTGCCGCCACGCCAAGAGCGCGCCTACGTGCGGCCACCCGCTGAGACGCAGACTTTCGTCCCTGAGCGCTACCGCGTGGAATGACCCGGCTCAGATCGAGGATCCCTCAAGGGGACAGGTCCACCTTGATCTCCGGGCGAATTCCAAGCTGCTCTGGCCGCAGTGGGCGCGCCAGTAGAAAGCCTTGGGCAAGATCGCAGCGATGCTCGCGTAGCCAGGTCAGCTGCTCGTCCGTCTCGACGCCCTCGGCGATCACCTCGACGCCCAGGGCATGGGCCATCGAGAGGATCGCCGCGACGATCGCCGTGTCCTCCTCGCTCTGACCGAGACAGGCGACGAACTCGCGGTCGACCTTCAGCCGGCCGAGTGGGAGTCGCTTCCCGCTGGTCTCGGTCACGATCGGCAGATCGTTCATGGCTCACGGCGGTCGAATCTCGCCGGGCTATCCTGTGTTTGCGGATGCAGGTGACAAAGCGGCTGAACATCCTCCATTTCTTGCTGCTGGTCTTCGGCGCGCTGCTGACCCTTTGCGCTTGGTTGTCGGGTGGCCCGACGGAGATCCTCGGCACCCTGCCGGCGATCCTGCTCGCGGTCGCGCTGGCGTTCAACCACTACCCCGGCGAGGAGCTGATCGCCCGACTCGCCCAGCGCTTCCGGCGTCCCAAGCCGCGGCCGATCTCGGTCGCGCTGCCTCAGCGCAGCACCGTTGCCCTATTCCCCCGGCTTCTCTTGCTGGCTGGGGTTCGTTCGCTACGCGGACCGCCGCTCCTTTCGTAGCCCTCGATCAGGACCGGGTCGCCGACGCGGCCTGAGTCCGGGTGCCCGCGCCACCGCTTAGGGCGGAGTGCGCCGATGCACCTATGTGCGCTCGCCGCGCCCTGCGGCGAGTCGAGAACGCGAACGAGAAGGAGAACAACGTGTCCAAGAACGCGAACGAACGAACCACCCGCAGGGGCAGGCTGAGGTTCCACCTGGCGGTTGTCGCCGTGGTGGCGCTGTCCCTGGCGGTGCCGGCGATCGCCGCCGCGCACCCCGCCGTCTACGACGTGACCAAAAAGGTTGCCCCCGGCGGCTGCGAATGGCCCAATACCGGCGGCTGCATGAACGACGGCGCGAAGCGCTACGTCGTCGTCAACCACAACATCCCGGTCGCCTACGACGAGACGAACGGGCTGGGCGATAGCTACGGAGGCGTCATCAACTTCCAGCGCTTCCCCGGCAGCTACAGGAGCACGGTGCCGACGCCGGCCGACTGGTTGGCGGTCCTGCCTCCGCGGACCGGCGTGCAGGCTCACGCCACCTGCGAATCCACCCCCACCTCCAGCGCGACCAACATCGTCGGCTGGCAGGGAGCGGAACCGTTCTACGCCTACATCCCCTGGCAGGGCACGAGCGCCGGCATTGACGACGATCCGGCCGACTGGATCGGCTACGTCAAAACGCTCACCGGCAAAGACCTCACCGGGATGAACGCGTCCGCAGCAGAGGCCGCCTGCGAGTCGCTTCCAGGTGCTACCGCGACCTCCTACCACCCGGCGGACACCCCGCTCGCGACCTCGATCGCCTCGGGCCTGGTCGCCCACGAAGTCGAGCACGCGACCGAGCCACTGCACGCGGAGATCGACGCCCTGACCGGCGAGAAGTCGAGCTTGCAGGCGCAGATCGACGCATGGAAGTCGAAAGGCTCCTCGCTGGAGGGTCAGGTGGCGGCGCTGAGCGGGGCAAAGGCGACCTTGGAGGGCGAGCTTGCAGCGTCGGAGCGAGCCAAGGCCAAGTTGAAGAAAGCCAACACCAGGAAGCAGAAGACGATCAAAAGGCTGCGCGAGCAGTTGAAGGCGGCGGGCCAGAATGGCTAGCCGCGCGGGCCGGAGGGTGGTGGCGGCGCTTGCCGCCGCCGCCCTCGCGGCGCTCCTGATCGTGCCGGCGGCATCGGCGCACGAGGGCATCGTCTCGACCAAGCCCTCGGGTCAGGCCAAGGTCGGGCTCGGCTCGGTCAGCGTCACCTTCAGTGGCCCGATCCGCAGTGCCACGCTGAAGGTCTTCGACGCCGACGGCGGGAAGGTCTCCAAGGGCTCCGGCGCCCGCGATCCGCGCAACGTCAGCCGCGCCCGCGCGGCGCTGAAGTCGGGCCTCGGCCCCGGCCGCTACACCGCCCGCGTCAAGTGGGTCGGCGCCGACGGCCACGAGCAGAGCTCCAGCTTCCAGTTCCGGCTGGTGAGGTGAGGCGTATGCGACATCCGATCGCGAAGCTCGGCATCGGCCTGGTTGCTCTCGCGGCGCTGCTCGGCGCCGCCGCCGCGACCGCCGCCGCTCATATCCAGGTCAGCCCGACCGTGGCCGCGCCCGAAGACGCGGTGCGCTTCGACTTCCTCGTCCCCGGCGAGAAGACCGACGCGCAGACGACGAAAGTGGCGCTGAAGGTCCCGGCCGGCGTCCTGCCCTACTCCTACGCCGACCCGCCAGGCTGGCAGCGCAGGTTGGTCAAGGCACCCGACAACTCGGTCGCGCAGATCGTCTGGACCGGGCGCCTGGCGCCGGACGGGTTCGCCGAGTTCTCCGTCCTCGCCGCGACGCCGCCGAAGCCGGGGACGCTGAGCTGGAAGGCGCTTCAGTTCTATTCCGACGGCGAAGTGGCCCGCTGGATCGGCTCGCCCTCCTCCGACGACCCGGCGCCGGTGACCGAGATCGTCGCCGGGGCGCCGTTGCAGAACGCCGGTGGCGAGGGTGCGGGAGGTGGCTCCGAGGTCAAGGTGACGACGGAGAGCAAACAGAGCGAATCGGGCTCTGACGAGGACGGCCCGGCTCTCATCCTCGCGATCGCCGCGATCGCCCTCGCCGCGGTGGCGCTCATCTTGACGTTGCGGGGGAGGCGGTCGGCATGAGGGCCGCCCGTCGAC
>JBAREU010000231.1:0-13851 GCA_049796515.1 Solirubrobacterales bacterium | reverse complement strand
GGGGCGGCTCCGTCGAGCCCTCCCCCGACTCCCATAGGCTGCCTCGATGCGCGTAATCGATGTCATGCACCTTGGGCGACCGCATGTCATCGGCTGCTGGAAGGTTGGTGATGTCCTGGTCGATCCTGGGCCCGAGTCTTCGCTGCCCACGCTGCTGGAGGCGCTCGGCGAGGAACGGCCGCGGGCGCTATTCCTCACCCACATCCACCTCGACCACGCCGCCGCGACCGGCGCCCTGGTGCGCCGCTGGCCGGACCTCGAGGTCTACGTGCACGAACGCGGTGCACCCCACCTGATCGATCCCTCGAAGCTGCTGGCGAGCGCCGAGCGCCTCTACGGCGAGGCAATGGAGCGTCTCTGGGGTGAGATCGTCCCCGTGCCCGAGGCAAACGTGAGGCCGCTGGCCGGCGGCGAGGAGGTGCTCGGCATGCGGGTCGCCTACACGCCGGGCCATGCCTCCCACCACGTCTGCTACCTGCACGAAGAGAGCGGCACCGCCTTTGTCGGCGACGTCGCTGCCGTCTCTATCCCGGGCGTCGACCTGATCGTGCCCCCCACGCCGCCCCCCGACATCGACGTCGAGACCTGGGAAGACTCGATCGAGATCGTCGAGGACTGGGAACCCGAGCGCCTCGCCCTAACCCACTTCGCCGCGATCGAGGACCCCGCCCCCCACCTCGCCCACGTCCGCGAGCGCCTGCAAGAAGAGGCACAGCTCGCCCGCGAGCTGTCCGAGGGCGACTACGAGGTGCACCACCGAAAGCGCGTCACGGCAGCCGCTGCCAATGAGGAGGCCGCAGCGGAGATGATCCAATGCGTGCCCCCGCAGTACCAGTGGCGTGGCCTGGATCGGTACTGGCGCAAGCGCGATGAGCGCGAGGCAGCGGCTTAAGCCAAATGCTCTCGCATGCGCTCGACCGCCTCGGTGATTCGCTCATCCGGGGTAGTCAGGGCAATGCGGAAGAAGCCCTCGCCGCTGGGCCCGTACATCGAGCCCGGGGAGACGACGACCGCCGCCTCTTCGAGCACCAGCTCGGCGAAGGAGGTCGAGGTATGCCCGCCGGGCACCGGAGCCCAGACGTAGATCGTTCCCTTTGGCGGGGTCACGTCGACGCCGATCTCACCAAGCGCCGAGACGACCAGGTCGCGGCGGCGGGCGTAGGTCTCGTTCATCCGCTCCAGCGGCCCGGCCGGCCCCTGCAGCGCCGCGACGCCCGCCAGCTGAACGGCCTCGAACATACCCGAGTCGACGTTGGTCTTCAGCCGCCAGTAGGTCTGTACGGCCTCGGCGTTGCCGAGGATCGCCGCGCAGCGCCAGCCGGTCATGTTGTAGCCCTTGGAGAGCGAGAAGACCTCGACGCCGACCTCCTTGGCGCCCGGCGTGGCGAGGAAGCTCGGTGCGACGTAGCCGTCGTAGGTCGTCTCCGAGTAGGCGTTGTCGTGGACGACGAGGATTTCGTGCTCGCGGGCGAAGGAGACGACCAGCTCGAAGAAGCCCTCGGGGACGACGGCACCGGTCGGGTTGTTCGGGTAGTTGATGAACATCAGCCGCGCCTTGGCTGCAACGTCGGCGGGTACGGCGCCCAAGTCTGGGGCGAAGCCGAGCTCGGGCACCAGCGGCAGTAGCTCGGGCGTCGCGCCGGCGAGGATCGGCCCGCCGGTGTAGACGGGGTAGCCGGGGTCCGAGGCGAGCGCCACTCCACCCGGGTCGAGGAAGGCGAAACAGAGGTTGTAGATGCACTCCTTGGCGCCGAGCGCCGGGATTACCTCGTCAGCAGGGTCGATCTCCACCCCGAAGCGCTCGTCGTAGAAGCGTGCAAGCCCCTCGCGGAACTCGTCGCGGCCGCGGTTGCTCGGGTACTGGTGAGTCGAGGGGTCGGCAACAGCCTCCTGCATCGCCGAGACGATGTGGGGGTAGGTCGGCTCGTCGGGGTCGCCGATCCCGAGGCTGATCACGTCGATGCCGGCGGCGCGCTTCTCGGCAATCCGACGCTCCAGTTCCTGGAACATGTACGGAGGCATCGCCTCCAGGCGTTTGGACGGGTCTGCGATTCCCACGGGCGCGGAAATCTATTAGCCCAGATCGGACAACGCTTGGAGCAGCTCGGCCGAGAGCTCGCCCGAGCAGATCGGCTCGGCCCAGCCGCTAAGCCGGACGTCCAGGTCAGCGGAGATCTCGACCTCTAGCTCCCCCCCGTCGAGCTCGACGACGATCGGGCTCGGCGTGCCCGCAAGGAAGGCGGTCACGGCGGCGGCGCTGGCCCCCGTGCCCGAGGCAAGCGTCTCGCCGACGCCGCGCTCGAAGATGCGAGCCCGCACGCGGTCACCCTCGACACGAAGAAAGCAGACGTTGGTCCGGTTGGGAAAGAGCTCGTGGCCTTCGATCCCAGGCCCGATCGCCGCCAGGTCAAGACCCTCCAGCTCATCGCCGACCTCGATCGCGCACTGCGGATTGCCGATCGAGAGGTGCTGGAAGGACCACTCGCGACCGGCGGCGCTCAGCGTCCCGCGGCCGTCGGGGGCGCCCGAGGGGAAGTTCTTGGAGGTCGTCGAAGCGCGACCCATCTCGACCGAACAGGTTCGCTCCGAGGTGATCGTGGGCGTGACCGGTCCGGCGGCGGTACGGATCGTGAACGTGTCCGCGTCGGTCCAACCGTGCCGCCGCAGGTACATGATCGCCTCCCGTGCCCCGTTCCCCGACAGCTCGGCCTCGGACCCGTCCGGGTTGAAGATCCGCAGCTCGGCAACGTAAGTGGGATCCGGACTGCGCGAGAGCAGCAATACCCCGTCCGAGCCGATCCCGAAGTGCGGATCGCAGATCCGACGCACACGCTCCGGACTCAAGTCCCAAGGAAGCGCATCGGCCTCGACGATCACGTAGTCGTTCCCCAGCGCGGTCCACTTCTCGAATTTCACGCCCGCACCCTACTCGGACGTGCCGCTGCTCAGAGGCCTATATGGACCCCTAAGGGACGGCACGTCCCCCGACGCTGGTGACGATTTGGGCGGCCACGTCGCGGTCGGTGCGGCCGGTGCGGTCGATCGCGTGCAGGTTGGGGATCTTGCGCATCCAGGTGAGCTGGCGGCGGGCGTAGTTGCGCGAACGCTTCTTCATTCGCTCGACGTCGCCACCGAGCAGCTCGTCGAAGCCGAGCGCCTTGCGCGCGGTGCGCGACGGGCCCAGCGATTCCGCGCGGCGGACCTCCTCCTCGGCGCCGCCGGCGACGATCGCCTCGGTCCGGGCGTCGATCCGCTCGTAGAGCTGCGCCCGATCCATGTCGAGCCCGAAGATCGTCGTAGGCAGCCGGGTCTGCGGGGACCACAGCTCGGAGTCCTCAGCTTCCGGCGGCGCCTTGACCAGCGACAGCTCGGCCACCGCGGCGCGTAAATACAGCCCGGTCCCCCCCACCACGATCGGTCGCTGTCCGGCCTCCAGCGCCCGATCGATCTCCCCGTGGGCAAGCCGCATGTAGTCCCCCACGGAAAACGGCTGCGTGACGGGCACAAAGCCAACCAATCGATGCTCCAGCTTCGCTTGCTCATCGGCCGTGGCGACCCCAGTGAGGACGCTCAGGCCCTCGTACACCTGCAGCGCATCGCAGGAGATCGCGACAGGTTCCTCCCCCCGATCCCGCAGCAGCTCAGCGAGAGCGATGGCGACCCCGGTCTTCCCGACCCCCGTGGGACCGAAGATCCCGAGGACGTTCACACTGGAATCGGCTTCGCCGATACCCCGCTGAGGGTGGTTGAGGTCGCCGCGTCGATCTGGACCTCGACGAGCTCCCCAGGCTCGGCAATACCATCGAAGTTCACGGTCTTGTTGTGCCTCGTACGACCTCGGAGCCTCGTTGGATCGGTCCGGCTCGGCCCCTCGACCAGCACCTCCAGCTCACGCCCGATAAAGCGCTGCGAACGCTCGGTGGCGCGTCGCTGCACCAGCTCGACCAGTCGCTCCATCCGCTCGCGCTTGACTGGGTGCGGAACCTGCGCGCCCATCGTCGCCGCTTCGGTTTCGCGTCGCGGCGAGAAGACGAAGGTGAAGGCGCTGTCGTAGCCGACTGCGTCGACGACCTCGAGCGTCTGCTCGAAGTCCGCCTCCGTCTCGCCGGGGAAGCCGACGATGATGTCCGTGGTGATCGCGCAATCGGGCACGTGCTCACGGATCAGCGCGACCCGGTCCACGTAGCGCTGGCGGTCATAGGTGCGGCGCATCCGTTTGAGGACCGCGCTCGACCCCGATTGCAGCGGCAGGTGGATGTGCTCGCAGAGCGCCGGCAGCTCGGCGTGGGCTCGGATCACGTCCTCCTTCATATCCTTGGGGTGCGGGCTGGTGTAACGGATTCGCTCGATCCCCTCGACCGCATCGACCCGTGCCAGCAGCTCGGCAAAGCCGATGCGCGACTCACGTGGCAGGTCGCGGCCGTAGCTGTTGACGTTCTGCCCCAGCAGCGTCACCTCGCGCACCCCGTCCGCGGCGAGCGCCTCCGCCTCGGCCAGCAGCTCAGCCGGATCGCGGCTCTCCTCGCGGCCCCGGGTCGAGGGGACGATGCAGTACGCGCACTTGCAGTTGCATCCCTGCGAGATCTGCAGCCAACCCTGGAACTCGCGCTCACGGCGCGCCGGCAGGTGACCGGAGAAGTCCTCGAACTCGAAGTAGCCCTGTGCGCTCAGCGAATCGGAATTGAGGAACTCGGCGAGCCGGTGGATCTGCCCCGGCCCGAAAGCGACGTCGACGAAGGGGAACCGCTCGAAGACCTCCTCCTTCACCGACTGCGCCCAGCAGCCGCCTACGCCGACGACCCGCCCCGGGTCTTCGGACTTGAGTCGCTTGGCCTCGCCGAGGTGGGCGACGAAGCGGTTGTCGGCCGACTCGCGGATCGAGCAGGTGTTGAAGAGGATCAGGTCGGCGTCGGCGCGGCTTGGTGCCGCTTCGTAGCCAAGCGACTCGAGCATCCCCTGCATCCGCTCGGAGTCGTGCACGTTCATCTGACAGCCGAACGTGGTGACGTGGTAGCTGGGCATCCCTCAAGACTAGACGCCGAAAACCAGAGAGGCGTCTACTCGGACTCCTCTTTTTCCGCCTCTTCCGTTGCGTGCGGCAGGCCAGCCTCATGCTCGCGGTGCTCTTCCTCGTGCTGGGAATGGAGCACGGCGAAGGTGGTCGAGAGACCGACGAGCGCTATGAACCAGAGCGCGACGACGGGGGCGGCGCGGCCGGGGAACCTCTCCACCCGCAGCCCAAGGAACGTGAAGACGACAGCCGAGACGGCGAGCACGCTGCCGGAGACGTAGAAGATCAGTTCGTAGTCCATGCGCGCGGCATCCTATCCAGAGAAAGCGGCGGAGCGAGGGCGATCAGCTCCGCTCAGCGAGCGTAGTTCGTCGCTCGGCTCTCGCGGATGACGGTGACCTTGATCCGGCCGGGATAGGAGGCCTCGCGCTCGATCGCCGCGGCGATCTCGTACGAGATCAACGCCGCGCGCTCGTCGTCGACCTCGCCGGGGTCGACCATCACGCGCATCTCCCGGCCTGCCTGCATGGCGTAGACCCGCTCCACCCCGTCGTGACGAGAAGCGAGCTCCTCGAGGTCTCGCAGGCGAGCGACGTACCCCTCCAGTGTGTCGCCGCGGGCACCGGGGCGAGCCCCCGAGAGGGCGTCCGCGGCCTGCACGATCGCCGCCTCGACCGTGCACGGCTCGACCTCGTCGTGGTGGGCCTCGATCGCGTGGACGACCGCGTCGCTCTCGCCGCAACGGCGGGCGATGTCGGCACCGACCTGGGCATGGGAGCCCGCGGCCTCCTGATCGACCGCCTTACCGACGTCGTGCAGCAACGCCGCCCTTCGCGCGATGTCCGCCGCCGCACCCAGCTCGAGCGCGATCAGGGCCGCGAGGTGAGAGCACTCGACGAGGTGCCCGAGCACATTCTGGCCGTAGCTGGTGCGGAACTGCAGCTTGCCGAGCAGGTCGATCAGCCGCGGGTGGAGTCCGTTGACGTTGGCGTCGAGCGTCGCTCGCTCGCCCTCTTCGACGACCCGATCCTCGATCTCCCGCCGGGCCTGTTCGAACACCTCCTCGCAACGAGCCGGGTGAATGCGACCGTCGGCGATCAGACGCTCCAGCGTGAGGCGGGCGACCTCGCGGCGCATGCCGTCGAAACTCGAGATACGCACCGCCGACGGAGTGTCGTCGACGATGATGTCGACCCCCGTCAGCTGCTCGAGGACGTGGATGTTGCGCCCCTCACGGCCGATGATCCTGCCCTTCATCTCGTCGTTTGGGAGGCGCACCGTCTGGGTCATGGTCTGCGCCACGTACGGCCCGGCCAAACGCTGCGTTGCCGTTGCCAGGATTCCGCGCGCGCGGCGCTTGGCCTCGATCCTCGTCTCCTCTTCGATCCTGCGCAGCGCCAGTCCGGCCTGCCGGTGAGCATCGGCTTCGACGCCGGCGATCAGCGCCTGGCGGGCCTCGGCAGCGCTCAGCGAAGCGATCCGCTCCAGCTCCGCGCGTCGCCGAGACTCTGCTTCCCGCAGCGCCGCGCCACGGCGGTCGAGCTCGCGCTCGCGGGCATCGAGCGAGCTCCGGCGGTGCTCCAGCTCGTTGAGCTGAGCGTCCAGCGCCTCCAGCCGGTCAAGCACCAGGTCGGGCGCCGAACCGTTGCCGCGTGACCACATCCACGACGGCAAGCTGATTCTCATCTACAGCGGATGCTACTCCTATAGACGCGCCTGTCTAATCGCTATGCCGCTTGAGCTTCGGCAACCGGCGGGGGTGCCTCTTCCGTCGCAGGCGCGGGCTCCTCGGCGCCGATCCCGAGGGCGACACGGATCTTGGCCTCGATCTCGCTCGCGATCTCCGGGTTCTCGACGAGGAACTGTTTGGCGTTGTTGCGCCCCTGGCCGAGCCGCGTCTTGCCGTAGGAGAAGAACGAGCCGGATTTCTGCACCAGGTCGTGCTCGATGCCAAAGTCGAGCAGGCCGCCCTCGCGCGAGATGCCGACCCCGTACTCGATGTCGAACTCGGCCTGCCTGAAGGGTGAGGCGACCTTGTTCTTGACGACTTTGACCCGGACCCGGTTGCCGACCGCCTCGGTCCCTTCCTTGAGGGTCTCGATGCGGCGGATGTCAAGACGCTGGGAGGCGTAGAACTTCAGCGCCCGGCCGCCCGGCTGGGTCTCCGGCGAGCCGAACTGGACGCCGACCTTTTCGCGGATCTGGTTGGTGAAGAGGCAGACGGTGTTGGTCCGGTTGAGGTTGCCGGCCAGTTTGCGCATCGCCTGCGACATCAGGCGCGCCTGCAGGCCGACGGTCGTATCGCCGATCTGGCCGTCGAGCTCTGCTTTCGGCGTCAGCGCCGCGACCGAGTCGATCGCGACGACGTCTATCGCGGCCGAGGCGATCAGCCGGTCGGCGATCTGCAGCGCCTGCTCGCCGTAGTCCGGTTGAGAGACGAGCAGCTCGTCGGTGTCGACGCCGATCTTGCGGGCGTAGGACGGGTCGATCGCGTGCTCGGTATCGATGAAGGCGCAAATCCCGCCGCGGCTCTGCGCTTCGGCGATGATGTGGTAGATCAGCGTCGTCTTCCCCGATGACTCCGGGCCGAAGATCTCGACGATCCGCCCGCGCGGCACGCCGCCGATGCCCAGCGCCAAGTCGAGCGCGAGCGCCCCGGTCGGGATCGCCGGGATCTTGATCGTCGCGTCGGCACCGAGGCGCATCAGCGCGCCCTGGCCGAAATCGCGCTCGATCTGGGTCACGGCCGCCTCCAGCGCCGCGTCCTTTGCCTTGGCCTCCTTGGCCGAGGCGTCCTTCAAAGCCGCTTTCTTGTCTGCCATCTCTTTCACCTCACTGCCGCCCGCCTGCGGGCAGCTCGACTTGCGCCAGCGGGGTGTACTGCGCACCCTGCGGCTGGAGTTCAGAACGGTAGAGCGTCAATCGGACACCATCGAAGGGCCGCAGCAGCCCTTTCGGCAGTGCTTCAGGAAGCTTCGAAACCAGCGCTGGGCGCTTCGAGCCGCGTTCTTCCCGCCGCACCCGAGCGACGGTCACATGCGGCCAGAACGGGCGCTTCTCGGGCTCGTAGAGGCGCGCCGCGACCAACTTCTCCTGCAGCTCCGCCTGCAGCGCAATCGCCCACGGCGAGACAGCGGGCAGAGCGAAGAGGCGCGGGCGGCCGCGCTCCGGGCGCGGGACCGGATCGCCCAGCTCGACCGAGGGCGCCAGCGCGCGGCTCCCCTCGACGATCTCCGCCAGGCGGGGAAACTCCTTCTCCGGCAACCAGCCGAGGAAAGCGAGGGTGATGTGAAGCGACTCGGGCCGGACCGGGCGCAGCGCTGGATCGGCGAGCGCCGCCTTCCCCCAGGCGACTATCTCCATCCGCACCGAGTCGGGCAGGTCGAGGGCGACGAATAACCGCGCCCGTGGGCTCTTCAGCCTCTCCTTGGCCATACCGCCGACCCTAGGGAGTCACGACGCACATGATGCGCGTCAATTGCAAAAAGTGTGCGTCGCCTTGCTCACAAAGGCGGGTCGCCGTCGCCGAGCAGCGTTCGCAGCAGGTGCATCGCGACCAGGGCGGAGCGCTCGCGGATGTCTTCACGACCGCCCGGGATAACCGGGTCACGGGCGATGCTCGTGCCGTCGCCGAGGCGAGCGTCGAAGCAGACGTAGCCAACCGGCTTCTCCTCGGTGCCGCCATCGGGGCCGGCGATGCCGGTGATCGCGACGGCGACGTCGGCGCCGAAGCGCTCCAGCGCCCCCCGCGACATCGCCTCCGCCACCTCGGCCGAGACCGCGCCTTGCGCCCCGATCAACTCCGGATCGACACCGAGCAACTCCGCCTTGGCGCCGTTCGAGTAGGCGACCACGCCGCCGGCGAAGTAGGCGGACGCACCGGGCAGATCGGTGATCCGCGCCGCCAGCAGACCGCCCGAACAGGACTCGGCCAGCGCCAGCCTGCGTCCCTGCAACAGCCGCGCCAGCTGCGCGTCGACGGTCTCGCCGTCGAGGCTGAAGAGGTGGCGGGTGTGGCGGTCGACCAGGCCGGCACGAACCGCCTCGGCGACTGGAGCGGCGTCGGCTCGGTAGCGCACGTCGATCTCAATCTCGCCGCGGCGCAGGCAGGTGGTGATCTCAACCGCGCCAAGCTCGACTCCCCCCTCCTCCATCTCGCGCAGGCTTTTGGCGATCTCCGACTCGGGGATGCCGAACATGCGCACGGTGTAAGCGAGCAGCGGCGTGGCACGAGCGAGGACCGCCTGCACCGGGCGTGCCTCGATCGCCCGCGGCCACATCGGCCGCAGCTCACGCGGTGGGCCGGGAAGCACGATCACGACCCGCTCGCCAGCCGGAACGACGAGGCCGGGAGCGGTGCCGACCGGGTCGAGCGGCATCGAGCCCTCGGGGATCATCGCCTGCTTGCGGTTCGCCGCCCGCACTGCCTCCTCATCGAAGCGAAAGCGGCGCGCGAAGCCACGCAGGATCGCCGCGATCTTTTCCTCCATCTCCTCGTCGAGGACGATCGCGAGGCCGCAGAAACGGGCGACGATCTCCGCCGTGAGATCGTCGGCCGTGGGACCGAGCCCGCCCGAAGTGACGATCAGATCCATCCCCTCGCTTGCCATGAAGCCCAGCGCCGCTTCGAGATCCTCAGGACGGTCGCCGACGACCGTGATGTGCGCCACCTCGACCCCGAGCTCGGCCAGCCGTTCGGAGATCCACGGCCCGTTGCGGTCGGCGATGCGACCGGTCAGAACCTCAGTGCCGGTGACCACGATCCCGGCACGAACGACGCCCGCCGCCCCCGTCATTCGCAGTCGGGCCTTTCGCCTTCTTCCAATGCCGTCAGCTTGCCGCTGGCATCGATTTCATAGCCCACGGGGCTGGAGCTTGCCGGAATCTCCGCCTGCTTGCCGTCAACCAGCATCGCGACCGAGCCGTTGCCCAGGGCGATTTCGAAGCCCTTGGAGCGGAATGGACCGGCTTCAGCTCCTTCTTCGAGGATTTCGCCCTCGACCAGCGGCTCCTCCCGTGCGTCGAGCAGGCAGACCCAGACTTCGGCGGTCGCCGCCAGCTCGACCTCAACGCCTTGCGTCGCGGCCGCCGCGGTCGTCCGATCTCCTCGCTTCGCTCGCTCGCCGCCGCTCGCCGCCGACTTCGAACCGGGCGAACCGACCTCATCGTCGCTTCCGCCGGTGAGGCCTATCCCGACCGCCAGCGCGATCAGGGCGAGGGAGACCGCGGAAGCCAGCACCCAGCCGGGAATCGGCGAGCGTTCGCGCCGTCCAGTCGGCATCGGCTCGACCCGCTTCGGCGCTCGCTCGCCCGCCGGCGGCGCGGTGCTGCGACGGTAGTCGTCGGCGAGGCGTTCGCCATCGAGGCCGAGATAAAGAGCGTAGGTGCGGACGAACCCGCGCGTGTAAGCACCTCCGGGCAGAGCGTCCCACTCCTCGTTCTCCATCGCCTGCAGGTAGCGGACGCGGATCTTGATCGCAGCTTCGACCTCGGAAAGGTCGAGTTTGCGGCGATTCCGGGCCTCACGCAGGGTGGCTCCGATACCGGTGTCCACCCTGACATTGTGTCTGCTGCGCTCGCTCGGCGCGAAAAATCTCCCTCTAACCGGCGTCGTCGGCCTCAACCGCGACCGGCTGCGGCTCCCCGCCGCCCGCCAGCACCCGGGGCAGGTCCGCCTGGGTGATCAGCACCTGGCGCGGTTTCGAGCCCTCGTAGCCGGAGATAACCCCACGCCGCTCGAGCATGTCGATCAGGCGGCCGGCGCGCGTGTAACCGACGCGCAGACGGCGCTGGATCATCGAGACGGAGGCGGTTTCGGTCTGCACGACGGTGCGGATCGCCTCGTCGAGCAGGTCGTCGGCGTCGGGATCAAAGTCGTCGTCGCCCCCCTCGGCGGGCGCCTCCTCGCGCGCCTCCAGCAGCTCCGCCTCGAATTCGGGCTCGCCCTGCGTCGCCCAGTGACCGGTGATGCGGGCGATCTCCTCCTCGGTGACGAACGCCCCCTGGACGCGCGCCATCTTCGAGGTGCCGGCGCCGCGGAAGAGCATGTCGCCCTGCCCGAGCAGGGCCTCCGCCCCACCCTGGTCGAGGATCACCCGCGAGTCGGTCTGCGAGGAGACGGCGAAGGCGATCCGCGCCGGGATATTGACCTTGATCGTGCCGGTGATGATGTCGGTGGACGGGCGCTGCGTCGCCAGCACCAGGTGGATCCCGGTGGCGCGCGACTTCTGCGCCAGGCGGATGATCGAGTCCTCGACCTCGGCCGGCGAGACCATCATCAGGTCGGCGAGCTCGTCGATCACGCAGAGGATGTGCGGCAACGGCGCTTCCCCCGCTTTGGCCCGCGCCCGGTTGAGCTCGGCCAGGTTGCGACAGCGCGCCTGGCCCATGATCCCGTAGCGGTTCTCCATCTCGCCGATCAGGTTGGCGAGCACGTTAGCGGCGAGACGCGGCGAGGTCACGACCGGAGTCAGCAGGTGCGGGACGTGCTCGTAGTGGTTTAGCTCGACCTGCTTGGGGTCGACCAGGACGAGGCGCACGTCGTTGGGCGAGGCCTGCATCAGGATCGAAGCGAGGATCGCGTTGACGCAGCCCGACTTGCCCGAGCCGGTCGTGCCGGCAACGAGGACGTGCGGCATCTTCGCCAGGTCGGTCCAGACCGCGTTGCCGTCGATCCCCTTGCCGAGCCAGGCGACGAGCGGCGACGTCTTCTCGGGGCGCCCCGCGTAGATGTCGCCGAGGCGGACGAGGCGGCGGCGCGTGTTCGGCACCTCGACGCCGACGGCCTGCTTGCCGGGGATCGGGGCGAGGATGCGGATGTCGGTCGAGGCCAGCGCGTAGGCGAGGTCGTTGGAGAGCTCGGTGACTTTCTTCACCTTGGTGCCCGGCGCGAGGCGCAGCTCGAAGCGCGAGACATGCGGCCCGCTGACGATGCCGACGATCTTCGCCTCGACGCCGAAATGGCCGAGGGTCTCGACCAGCTTGCGGCCGATCGCTTCGTGATCGCGCGGATCGGGGCCCTTGTCGCCTTTCCCCTTTTCGAGGACCTTCGCCGGTGGTGGCCGGTAGTCGATCTGGTCCGATTCGGTGACGCCGCGCTTCTGCCCCATCGGGGTCAGCGCAGCCTGCTTGGACTCCGATTCGGTGCCGACGCCGAGACCCTCCTCGCTGCGCACCTCGACCTCGTAGGCGTGGGGATGGAGGTCCTCTCCCAGGGGCTTCCCGCCGGACTCGGCGGCGGTATCGGGTTCCACGTCGAACTCGGTCGTGGCAACCTCGTCCTCTCCCTGGGGTGGATCTTCGGCGATCGCCACGGTCGGTTCGAAGTCGTCGTCCTCTGGATAGGCGCTCATCACGTCCGTGGGGTCGGCCTGAGTCTCGAAGGCAGACGCCTTCTCGGTGCGGCGATCCTCGCGATGCTGGATCGCCGTCCGGGCGACGTCGCGGCCGCCGGAGACGGTATGGCGCACGCCCCGGCCGAGCCCGCGGAAGACGGTCGAGATCGAGGTGCCGGTGACGAGCATCGCGCCGACGGCGAGCATCAAGACGGTGGCGATTCTCGCGCCCACCTGACCGAAGAGGTACTCGAGCCCGGTCTCCACGCCGTAGCCGACCTTGCCCCCGTCCCAGCTGAAAAAGAGGACGAAGCTGAGGTAGACGCCGGCGGCGATCAGGAAGAGCCCGATCAGATCGAGATGGCGCTGTTGCAGGCCCTCTGGCAGGTGCGGTCGCCGAAAGCGCGGCTTGGTTTTCGCTTTTGCTCTCGCTTTCGGTTTGCGGCGCGCCGCCGAGCCTCGCTTCTTGCGCACGAACATGCGACCCGCTTCGACGCCGCCCGCTCCTCCCCTGCTCCCAGCTACAGCTGCGTGGCGATCATGGTCGCGAGCACGGTGACGAAGCCCCCGATCATCGTCGTCTGCATCGACTTGATCTCTCCGCGCACAGCCCGGAATTCCGCATGCATCTCGCGGTTCATCTCATCGACCTTGTGGTTGAGATCGTCCAGGCGCTCGTCGGTCCATGCTTGTCGCATTGTCTGCATGATGCCAGGCTAGCCGGACCGTCTGCACGGATGTTGCGCCGAATGCAAAATGTTTCGCACGGCTGGTGTACGAAAGGCGAAAATCAGCCGGCGCAGACCCAGGCGCTGCCGCCGGAGTCGGCCCAGATTTCGGCGGCGATGCGATCCTGTTCGGCTTTGGAGGCTTCGTGCGGCGCGCCCTCGCCGCCGTAGAGATCCCAGGTCGAGGGGAGGATCTGGTACGCGCCGCCGGCGCCGCTGCTCGGGTTGAGCGCGCTGTAGTTGCCGCCCGACTCGCACATCACGATGTAGGTCGGGATCGAGTAGGGGCCCCCAAGCCAGCGGCCCACGGTTTCTTCGGCGGCTGCACGGCTGGCCGCTTCCGCCACTTCGATCTCGCCCACCCATTGACCGATCCGCGATTTGAGCTCGGCCAGCGCCGTGGAGCGGACAGCGGCAAGCGAGTCGAGACGGGTCGCCGTTTCCTCGGCGCGGCTGCGCACCGCGGCGATTTCGGAGCGCGCCGCGGCGAGCCGCTCGTTGTAAGCGTCGACCTGCGCCTTGAGCGCCGCAACCAGCTCCAGCCCGCGCCGCACCTGGTCGCGCACCTGCTCGACCCGGGCGGCAAGCCGGCTGTCGGATTCCTCGATCAACTGCAGGTATTCGGTCCGCGTCGCCAGCTCGTCGAAGTCGCCGGAGCCGAGGATGACGCTCGCCGTGCTGGGCGTGCCGCTTTCGTAGATCGCGACGAGGCGCTCGGCCAGCGCCTGGCGAGCGCGACGCAGGCGCCTGCGCTCCACTTCGAGGCGGTGTTCGGTAT
>JBAREU010000230.1:0-3716 GCA_049796515.1 Solirubrobacterales bacterium | reverse complement strand
GAGCGGGCGCGGCTGGGCACCGGCATCGTCGGCGTCTTCCAGCGCGGCCCGGCGCTGCTCGCTCAGGAGGCAGCGGCGCTGGCCGATGCCTCGGGCGGCCGCTTCGTGCTCGGCATCGGCTCCTCCTCGGACCGAATCGTCGAAGGCTGGAACGGGATCCCCTTCGAGCGACCGCTGAGCAAGGTGCGCGAGACCTTGGAGTTCCTGCGGGTGGCGCTCGACGGGGAGCGCACCGCGAGCGGCTTCAAGCTCGAGACCGCACCGGCCGAGCGCGTGCCGATCGTGCTCGCGGCGCTGCGCGGCAAGATGCTGGAACTGGCGGTGGAGCGAGCCGAGGGCGCCTTCACCAACTTCCTGCCGCTGGCCGCCCTCCCCAAGGTGACCGCCCAGCTCGGCGATGCGCCCGAGGGCTTCGAGCTGCTCTGCCGCTTCTTCTGCCTGCCGGGCGAGCGCGAGGCGGTCGAGCCGCTGGCCCGCTTCATGTTCTCCTCCTACATCACCGTCCCCGTCTACGCCGCCTTCTACCGCTGGCTCGGCTACGGCGAGCAGATCGACCCGATGGTCGCCGCCTGGGAGGCGGGCGACCGCCAGGGCGCGGCCGCGGCGGCACCCTGGGAGCTGATCGAGGACATGTTCGTCTTCGGCACCCCCGAGCAGATGCGCGAACGCCTCGACGCCTTCGTCGCCGGCGGCGTGACGCTGCCGATCGTCACCCCGATCGTGCCACCGGACGCGCTGGGCGAGGCGATCGAAGCCCTCGCGCCTTAGTACTCGACCTCAGCGCCCAGACCGAACGAGCGGTCGGCGGCGATTTCGACGATCCGGTCGATGACCGGCCGGTGCCAGCCTTCCTTCTTCGATCGCGTCGCGATCGTCTCCACCGCCATGCCAACCCGCGTCGCCGTGGTCGAGGCCAGCCCGCGCAGGACTTCGAAGTCGAACTCGCATTCTTCGCAGACTTCGGCGAGTTCGAGCAGGTACGACGTTTCCTGGTACTCCTCGGAGATCACCAGCCCGTGGTGGATCGGATCGTCGTAGACGACCGTCGAGGTGAGGTCGGTGAGCGGCGCCAGGCGCCACTTGCGCTCCGGCCCTGAGAGCGACGTCTTCTCGCGATCGACCACTGCGTAGTTCCTGCCGTGCGCATCGCCGTTGCCAAGGATGTAGTTGCAGAAGGCGGCGGTGAGCAGATTCACCACTTCGTCGGAGCGGCTGACCGCGCTCAGCAGACCGCGCACTTCGGCCCAACCCGGCGCTTCGGCCTCCTCGCTCTCCGGGTCGTCGACAGGTGGGATGCCCAGCGCCTGGACGAAGGACTCGCAATGGAGTCGTCTCGCGTCGATGCCGCCATCGCCGACGACCCGGTCGTAGCGTGGTGAGACGAGGCAGGCACGGCCACCGATCTCCTCCACGGTCGCTTTGGCGACGGGCAGGCCGACCTGGCGGCAGACGGTCATGCAGAACATCTCGTTGGCGACGTATTCGGGGTATTCGCCCGTCTCGGGCTTGACCACGTGGGTGCTCGGGACGCCGGCCTCCGGCCAGGCCCAGCGGCTGCCAGCCTCGTCACGGACGAGACTGAGCTTGTGGCGCAAACCAGGCAGGGCGAAACGCATCCGCGGGCCGCCATCGGCGCTGAACAGGCGCGGCGGGGGAGGCTTCACCAGTTCGGCCAGCTCGTCCTCACCAAGCCAGACGAGCGAGTCGATGTCGCGGTGTCGCGGGGTCTCGCCGGCGGGTAGGAAGCTGACCGCGCCGGGGCAGTCCTGACCGATCTCAGCTAGCAGCAGGTAGCCGTCGGTGGCATCGATACCGAGCTCGCGCCCCATCCTCTCGCGGCGCGGGCCCTCGGGCAGCAGCCCTTCCACGTATGCCCTGGTGGCTTCGGCGCTGTAGGGCTCGGGACGGGCGGGCAGCGAGTTGCTCAGCAGTGCCCTGCCGGGGCCCACCCGCTCCACCAGCTCCGGGTCGTAGGCAAGTCTGTAGTCGTTGTCCCCTGCGGGGAACAGGGTTCCGACGCGCTCCCCGTAGAGGTAGACGTCAAGGCTCAATTCGGTCCTCCTCGATCTTCCTCCGGGTATCCAAGGTCCACGACTTTAAACCGAAGCCAAGCTGAGCGCATAGTCGCCAGCGGCGTCGGTGAACCACCCGTCCGGAATCAAGCCAGCGTCTCGATATATGGCTTCGAGCCGCGCGCGGGTGAACTTGGCGGAGATCTCGGTCCTCATCTCCTCCCCGGCGGCAAAGCGCACGGTCAGGTCGAGGCCGTCGAGCCGCACGGTCTGGTCGGCAAGCGAGCGCAAGCGGATATCCATGCGGGCCGCATCGGCGTCGTACAGCGCCACGTGCTCGAACTGCTCGAGGTCGAAGTCGCCGCCGAACTCCCGGTTCAGCACCTGCAGGACGTTCTTGTTGAACTCGGCGGTGACGCCGCCGGGATCGTCGTAGGCAGCCACCAGGCGGGCCGGGTCCTTGACCAGGTCGGTGCCGAGCAGGATGCGATCGCCGGGCTCGAGCAGGGCCGCGATGCGGGTGAGGAAGTCGTGGCGGGCATCCGGGTAGAGGTTGCCGATCGTGCCGCCAAGGAAGGCGACGAGCCGCCCGTCGCCACCGTTGGGAATTCGCTCGAGGTCGTGCTCGAAGTCGCAGACGAGGCCGCGGACCGTCAGTTCGGGGTACTCCCCCACGAGCGACTCAGCGGTCGCGTGGGTGATCTCCTCGGAGATGTCGACCGGGACATAGGTGGCGAGGCAGCCGGCTTCGCGCATCGCGCTCAGCAGGTGGCGAGTCTTGGCGGCGGACCCCGAGCCGAGCTCGACCAGGGTCTCAGGCTCCCCCGCCGCGGCGACGATCTCGGCCGAGCGCTGGACGAGGATCTCGCGCTCGGCGCGGGTCGGGTAGTACTCCGGCAGCTCGGTGATCTGCTCGAAGAGCTGCGAGCCGCGCTCGTCGTAGAAGTACTTGGGCGCCAGCTCCTTGGGCTTGGCGGTGAGGCCGAGGCGGATGTCGCGCGCCATGCCGGCGCCGCCGTCGGCGCGCAGGTGGACCTCGATCTCGATCGGCTCGGCCGCGGCGCCGGGGTTCATCTGCCACTGCCCTCAGCCGGTCCGGCGCAACGGAAGCCGGCGAAGATCTGGCGCCGTTGGGGCAGGTCCCAGTTGCGAAAGCTCGGCCGCATCAGATCGGGATGCGTAGCAGAGGAGCCGCCGCGCAGCACCTTGTAGGTGTCGCCGAAGAAGACCTCGGAGTACTCGCGGTAGGGGAACGCGGCGAAGCCGGGGTAGGCGAGGAAGTCAGAGGACGTCCATTCCCATACCTGGCCAACACCCTGCAGGTCGGGGCAAGCAACCTCCCACTCCTGCTCGCTGGGCAGGCGCTTGCCGGCCCAGCGGGCGAACGCGTCGGCCTCTTGCCAGGAGACGTGGATCACCGGCAGGGCCGGATCGATCGGCTCGCGGCGCCCCATCGCCGTGCGGACCCAGCCACGCTCGCCGTCGCGCTGCCAGTAGAGCGGCGGCTCGGCGCCCGTCTCGTCAATGTAGGCGCTGTAGGCGCCGTTGGTCACCGGCTCTCGGTCGATCTCGAAGGAGTCGAGCTCGATGACGTGCCGAGGCCGCTCGTTGTCATAAGCGAATCCGCGGTCGAGGGCACCGATCTCGTACGGAGCGTGGGGCATCTCTCGAACGGGCGGATACTCAAAGTGCCGGGCCAATTGG
>JBAREU010000229.1:0-20194 GCA_049796515.1 Solirubrobacterales bacterium | reverse complement strand
GACCAGAACGGCGTCGGAGACCCGGTCAACGGAGAGGTCGCGGCGGGCGGCCAGGGCGCCGACGACCCTGGCGAGGACCGGGGCGAGCAGCTCGGAGCGGTCGATGACCACCTCGGTGCGCGCGTCCGGGAAGGGCCTCATCTCGACCGGATCGCCGCTGCCGTTCGTCCCCCCGCCGCGCATCGGCACCCTCATCGTGATCTCGGTGCCCCGGTCCAGCCCACCCGAGATCGAGAAGCTGCCGGAGAGCGCCGCGATCAACGAGAGGCCAAGCCGGAGGCTGTCGCGATCGCTGTCGTCCGCCTGAGGCCTGATCCCGACCCCCTTGTCGCGGACGACCACGGTCAGCCCGTCGCCGTCCGGCATCGCCTCGACTTCGAGCGGCCCTGGATGGCCCTGATAGGCGTGGACGACTACATTCATGCAGGCCTCGGTGACGACGGTCTTCAGGTCGGCCAAGCCGGGTTCGTCCATGCCGATCTCCTCGGCTAGCCCGGCGAGGGCGTGGCGGATTACGGCGATGTTCTCCGATTTCGCGGGCAGCACCATCTGAAGCCCCCTGGGCCTGTCATGGATCGCAGAAGTGTTTGAGCTTGACGCCATCCTTGCCGCCGAGGGAAATGCCCCTCTGCGGGAACGAGCATAATCCTCGGGCTTTTGAGTTATCCCGCTACCCCCTGCCTTCCGGGCACAAACCAGAGCGGCGAAGTCCGCCGCGCAACCGTCGGATTTTGTGTCGCCCTGATGTAGGATCGGGCTGTGGGCCCGGTTCCATTCGAAGTGGAGAGCGAAGAGCTCGAGGGTGGCGTCCGCGCCTTCACGGTGCGCGGCGAGCTGGATATGAACACGGTGCCCGAGCTGGAGCGGGCGCTCGAGGAGGCGCTTACCCACTCCGACAGCTCGGTCATGCTCGACCTCTCGGAGTGCGAGTTCATCGACTCGACCGGGATTGCGCTGATCGTCCGCACCTGGCAACAACTCGACCGCGAAGCTGAGGGCGAGGGCGAGGGACGAGTCGTCCTCTGCTCACACAACCATCAGGTGCGTCGCCTGTTGAAGATCACCGGGGTCGAGAGCTCGATCTCGATGCACGAGCAACGCGACAAAGCACTGGCCGAGCTGCGCGGCTGAGGGCCTAGGCCTCGCTCAGAGTCGTCCGGGGCTCATCGAAGCGCACGATGGCCTGCTCCGGATCGGGGAAGACCTCGCCGCGAACGAAGCGGCCGTTTCGTACCTCCCAGATCCAGGCGACCGGGACGTCGCGTATGCCGAGATCGCGGCTGCGCGCGTAGGCCCGGCCGCGGACCAGCAGGCGGTCGCCGCGCTGCTCGACCTCGCTCGGGGAGATCCGCAGCTCTTCCCAGACCTCGGCAACGTCGGCGAGGTAGTCGCGCAGGCCGCCCGGGCCGCTGTAGGGAGCCTCGCGGCCGACGGCTTCAGCGGTGACGATCGGGAAGAACTCCATGTCTTCGTCGCAGAGCGCGACGATGCACCCTTCGTCGCGACGGTTGAAGCAGTCGTACAGGCGCTCGACCAGTGCCAGCCGGGGATCAGACATCGCCGTTGTCCAGACTCAGTGCAAGGGGAGCAGGGCGGTCCGCGGCGGTGACCGCGGCAGGGGCAGAGGAGGCGGTGCGATCGTGAGATGCGCGCGCAATCGCGATCATCGCCACGTCGTCATCGAGCTGCCCATCGGTGAAGGCGTGCAGCGAGCCCTCGAGCCGCTGCACCGCGAGCGCCGGGTTGCTCGCTCCGCGGAGGTGCTCGTGCAGGCGCTCCTCACCGAACCGCCCCGCCGGGCCCTGTGCCTCGGTGATCCCGTCGGTGATCACGACGATCTGCTGGCCTAGCTCCACATCGCTGCGAGTGATCCGCCACTCCGCGTCGTGAAAGGCGCCGAGCACCGGGTCCGCCTCCGCTATCTCGCTCACGTTCTCGCCGTCGATGAGCAGCGGCGGCGGGTGGCCGGCGACCGCGAGGCGCACCGGTTCAAAGCGATCCTCGCTGAGCGTCATGGCCGCGAGGCTGCAGAGAGCCGAGTCGCCGCGCGCGAGCATGGCGCGGTTGAGGGTTCGCAAGGCGACCAGCGGATCGTCGGTGAGCACCGCGGCGGTGCGCAAGGTGTAGCGGGCGACGGCGGTGATCGAGGCGGCGTGAGCCCCTCGGCCCGTCACGTCGCCGATCACCAGCATCCACCCGCCGGGTACGCGGAACACGTCGTAGAAGTCGCCGCCGACTTCGTTCTCCGCCCCCGCCGGGCGGTACATCGCGGCGATCGACCAGCCGGGGATGTGCGGCAGCGGCGAAGGCAACAGCCCGCGCTGCAGGGTCTCGGCGATCTCCGAGCGCGCCCCCTCCGCCCGCTCGAGGTCGGCGAAGAGACCCGAGTTGTCGAGCGCGAGGGCGACGCGGCCGGAGAGGATCCAGGCGAAGCGGGAATCCTCGCGGCGGTAGCGCCGGCCGGACCAGGCGACGGCGATCGTCAGCACACCGGTGATTTCACCGCGCGCTTTCAGCGCGACGGTGATCGCCGAGCGAATGCCCAGGCCGCGCAGGAACTCGAGGTCATCGGCGTCGTGGGCGAGGCCGCGAAGATCGTCATCTGACATCCGCTCGTAGAAGCGCGGCTCCAGCGACGAGCCGCCATCGTCGACCATGCGCGGCGGGGTCGAGGGCAGCCGTTCGGCAAGCGCTCGCTCGAGCTCGGGAGGGGCACCCGGGGCCGCCCGAACGGCGACCCGGCGGGGAACGCGGTCCTCGTCGATCACGTCGATCATGCAGAAGTCCCCCAGCTCGGGCACGAGAATCGCGCAGATCGCGCCGAAGGTCTGCTCGAGCGAGCCGCCGGCGTCGGAGATCTCGGCGATTTCGCCGAGGATGCGAAAACGACGCCGCGCCTTGCGCTCGCGAACGAACAGGAGCGAGAAGGCGGCAACAACGAGGAGAGCCGCGAGAGCCAGCGCAGCTATCTCGATCCAGCTCATCTCACCCCTTGATCGCTTTTACGTGCTACTGAAAAGACAGTAACTCGCGCCCGTCGGAATGTCTATCCCGCAAGCCCGGCGTCATCGCTCCGGGCCAACGGGTACTCCCAGCGCGTGGTCGTCCCGTGTTCCCACCCGCGGCCACGGGGTTTCGCCGTTCCCAGCCTGGTCAGCTACGAGCTGCAGGACGACGAAGGCCGCCTCTTGGAGAGTGTCGAGCACGCGGTGCTCAACGAGGGCTGGTGGAAGTCCTTCCAGCCGATGCGCCGCCGCTTCGGCTGAGAACTCCCGGTCTGCGAGGCCTGCTCAGAGCCGGCCTCGCAGCATCTCCTTGCCCTGCTCGGCACCCTTGCGACTGGCGTCCTGGGCGCGGCGGAGCCTGTAGTGCGCTCAGTCGCCTAAACGCTCTTGCGGCTGAGGAGAAAGACGACTACGGCCAGTATCGCCGCGAGAACTGCGAAGCCAGCAAGGACACTGTTGAGAAGTGCTCCGAGAGCTAAGCCCACGAGGACAAAGATAATGAGGCCGATGATGAGGCCGATGAGTGCTTTGTCTTTGGTCTTGGTGTCCATATGCGCGTAGGCAAGTATAGAAGCGCTCGAAAGGAGCATTACTTCTTTCGCATACAAAAAGACATTCCCAGGCCAGCGACCGCTATCAAGACAAGTCCACCGCCAGCGATAAGCACCCGAGTCAGCGTCACTTCGGCGTAGAGAAAAGCACCGCTCCACAGCACCCAGGCAATCGGTAGAGCCAGTCCCTCTAGCCAGCTTTTGAGAGTTTTCAGATCCTTGCCGCCAGCCAACCTCAGATAGAGGTAGAGGGCGAGAAGAAAGCCACTGACGCTGGCCAGTAACACGCCAGCCAAGCCGATCCAGCCAATGGGCTTCGTTGGAAGATGGCCGCCAAGGAGTTCAGAGTTCGTAGCCAGTAAGGTCACAACTGCTGATGGCACTCCTCCCGACATAGACACATCCTAGCCCCTGGTACCGTCTCGCTGCCTGCCTTTCGCTTGTCGCCACGAATCTCACTTATTCCGATAGCTTTTTCGAATCTCACTGCTCGCATCCGCACTGACCGCCTCACCGGACCTGACCCCTGATGAGGAAAAGCTCATCCAGTGCTTCGCCGAGGGGAAATCCGCAGACTTCGACTTGAACAAAGACGGTGAACCGGTGTCCAGTGCCCGTGCCGAGGTGGTGCGCTGGCTTCTGGCAAACGGCGGTACGGGTGAAGGATCGCGGCTGGGCGGATTGCACGTGACCAACCTGTGCGTGCCGGACAAGGAACTCGACCTGAATGGAATCTCTGTGGACTTCCCGGTCATCCTCGAGAGGTGCAGGCTCGGCAAGTTGTTACTCCGCGATGCACGCTTGGTCACGCTCAAGCTAACGGGTACGCATTGCAACGGCATCGCAGGCGATCGACTCAGGGTCGATCACGGACTGCTCCTCGACCGCGGCTTCACGGCCTACGAGACGACCCGACTCCCCGCTATCCGCGTCGGCGATGATCTGAATTGCACCGATGGCCGGTTCGCCGCCGGAGAAGCGGGCAAGTCCGCACTGCTGCTGGACGGTGCTCACGTCGACGGTCGGCTCTACCTCAACAAGGTGGTTGCCGCTCCAGCGTTCCAAAAACCTCGCGAAGAGCTAGACGAGTGCGAGAAGGCTCCTGCTCGAGCCGGTGGGACGAGCGCACAGGGCGTCCGCATAGGGGGCAACTTGCTTTGCACCGACAGCATTTTCTCGACCACTTCGGAAGAGAAGTCAGCTCTACAACTTGAGGCTTGCGTGGTGGACGGGAACGGGGTCTTCGTGCGCATGGCGGCGAACGGCGACGTGAAGATGCGCCAGGCCCGCTTCAGCGGAACGCTGTCATTCCGCGGAGCGAAACTTGCCAGTGTCCTCGACCTCAGGCGGTCTTCGGTTGACGGAGACGTCGACTTCGACAGCCGCAAGGCAACTCCGGCGATGCTTGGCTCCAAGCTTATGCTCAGCGGGGCTGTGGTGGGTGGACGCCTGCAGATGGGTAGGGCCGATCTCTCCGGCATCCTGACCGTCGACCTCTCACGTGCCAGCATCGGGTACCTCGACGACCGTCACGCGACCTGGCCGACGAGCGCAAATGTGCTGCTGGAGGGAATCAGTCTCGGGGGAATCGCCGTGGACACCCGGCCCAACGCCATCGAGCATCGGCTGGCATGGCTGCGCCCCCAGAACGATGCTGACTGGAGCCCCCAGCCCTATGGCCAGGTCGTCGCGGCCCTGCAACTCGCGGGCGAAGAGGACGCCGCCCGCCGCATAGCGATCGGGTGCGAGCGAGATCGCCGCGATAAGGGAGGGCTGCGCTGGATCTCCCAAGCCTGGAACTGGCTACTCGACAAAACGATCGCGTACGGTTACAGGCCGTACTGGGCCTTCATCTGGGCGATCGTCGTCGTCATCGTGTGCTGGTTTGTCTTCGCTGGAATATTCGCAACCATGACATTCGAACACAGCGATAAGCATTCACATTTCTACCCGCTCGTGTACTCGATCGACGCGTTCCTCCCGATCGTTGACCTGGGTCAGGCAAGCGCGCATAGTCCCACGGGATTCTGGCCCCACCTCACGCTCTGGGCCGAGATTTGCCTTGGTTGGCTGCTAACCACGCTTGGTGTCGTCGGCGTCACCGGACTCATTCGCAACGAGTAGAGACTTCCAGGGCGGCGCGCTAAGGGCTCAAGGCCCTCGGTGGAATCGCCGCTGCTAGGGGCACGTGCTCGGGATCTAAGCCCGACCTTTGCTCAAGCACTGCACTGACATCTCTGCCTCCTTTGCGGGTGCGGCCCTTACGGCGCTTGGTTCCCGAGCGGCGCCCCCCGCCGTCTGGAGGAGATGTCGTCAGTGGAAGTGCGTAAGGCGCTGCGCGATTCGCCCGAGCGGGCGCGAGCCTTGTTCACGGTGCGCGCGGCGATTTCCTCGGCGCGATCCTCCGAGCGGCCCTGTTCGATCTCGCTCTTCTTGATCTCCTCGTACTGGCGGGCCCGCTTCGTTCCTTTCTTCACTCCACACGGTGGCATCGCATGCTCCTTCCTTTCAGTTACTCGACCGACCCGAACGCCTCTCCGCCCCGCGCGGCGGTTGGTCTTCTCACCCGAGCGGGAACCGAAGGGCCGGTGAAAGCCGCAGGGATCCGGGCCGGCCAAGCTCAATCGGCCATCCCTCCATTACCCGCCCGCGCCCTCGACGAACGCTCAGGCGATGCCCTCGAACTCGTACTCGCGCAGGAAACCCTCGAAGAGTCGGCGGTGGCCCTGCTCGTCGTGGAGGATCCCGATCGTCATGTCCTGCGTGACCGGATCGACTCCCTCGGTCTCCTCGACGATCCGGGTGTAGTGCTCGATCGCCCCGGTCTCGGCTTTGATCACGCCGCGGATCACGTGCACGGTGTCGGTCTGGTGCTCGGGCGGCTGCAGAAAGCTCTGCTCGGCCTCGAAGCCCTCCGAGCCCGGCACGATCCCGTACAGCTCCTTGATCCGGTCGGCGAAGCGCTTGGCGTGGCCGAGCTCCTCTTCGATGTCCTCGGCGAGCGACTCCTTGATCTCCTGCGCCCGCACCCCGTCGAGGTTGACTGAAGCGGCGATGTAGCTCATCACGGTCTCGATCTCCATCCAGTACGCCTTGCGGAGCAGCTCGACGACCTGCTCCCGCTTCTCCAGGTTGGCGCTGTCGAAGATGCCCTTGCTCGGGGACGGCGCTGCAGCCTCCATCGTTCCTCCATTCACGCTTGCGGATCGCGGCCTTAGAACCACGCCTACCCGTCTCTCCCGGCGCTCAATCGCGGCGCTCCGTCCAGCCGTGCGGTTAGTTTCGAAACGAGTTCGCTTGGGGAAGCGAAGGCATTACATGGAGATTGAGAGCCACGATTTCGAACGTCACCTCTTTTGCCGGGGCGGTGTCTTCCCGCGTGGCTGGACAGAGGGGCCCTCGCAGCTGCACGCCGAGTGCTTGATCGAGGGGCTCGACCCCCAGGTCGGGGTCGTCGTGCAGTTCATGCAACCGGTCGAACGGCAGGTGCTCAATGCGGCGGGCGAACCGGTCGAGGAGCTGGTCGCGACGGGGAAACGCCACCGCGGCGGCGAGGAGCGAGTCGAGCACGAGGTGCAGCTTGCGTCGCTACCGGATCGCACGGCAGCAATCGAGACGGCTGGAAGTAGGCGGGCAGAGCTGGTCGAGGCCGGTGAGCAGGTGGGCACATTGCTCTGGCGCTGGGAGCCGCTACACGCCACGGTCGAAGCCTGGATCGACGCGATTGGGCCAGGCCTGCACAGGGTGCGGGTCGACGTCGCCAACCGGCTCGAGTGGGACGAGGGACCTCGCGAGCGAACGCTGATGCGAACCCTGCGATCGACCCATTTGCTGATGCGCAGCGCACACGGCGGCTTCGCGTCACCGCTCGCTTCCGGGGGTGTCGCGGCGGCCTGATCGCGCTCGTCTACTCGTCGAGGCGGGCGCGCGGGACGATGTCCGGATCGCCACCGGTCCAGGCGGTGAAGCGGTACCAGGCCGGCTTCGCCTCGCGCTTCTCGGTGAGCAGGCCGGCCGAGTCGCAGAACTGGCAACCGCTCTCGACGTCGGCCCAGGAGAACCACCAGACGCCGCCGATCCGCCAAGAACGGCGGTGATCGGCCAGCATCGAGAAAGCTTGGTCCAGCTCCCGCGCCTGCCCGAGCAGGCCACGCTCCCAGCGGGTCTGGTAGCTGTCGGATCCCCAGCCCAGCTCGGTCACGTAGATCGGCGTCGACGCATCGCCGTGGCGTCGCATGACCCGGCGTAGGTTGCGGATCTGGGGACGCATCGCATTGGCATCGGCGACGTAGGGGTGCAACGCCACCCCGTCGAAGAACCGCTTCACGGAGTGCGCCCGGTAGACCCGGTTGAGGAAGTCGCCCGAGCTGACGTTGGGGGGGATCTGCAGCGGCCGACCGAAGAGGCCGCCGAGGATCACCTTGGCGCCGCGATCGACTCCGTGGATGGCGCGGCCGCTGAGCCGCATCAACTGCGCGAAGCGCTCTGGGTTGGAGTTGCTGGCGAAGGTGATGATGTTGGGCTCGTTCCAGATCTCCCACGCACGGATCGGCATGACGGGTAGATCGGGGTTCTCACGCCAGAAGGCTCCATCAGGGCCGTAGCGCTGCACCGCCCGGCGCAGGAACGAGACCCAGGCGCCGCGGGCCCAGTCGCGGTAGACCGGTTCAACCCGCGGTTCTGACGCGACCCATGACGGAGTCCCCCAGACGAAGGGGAAGACGCGCATGCCGTGCTCGGCGGCAAGCGCCACCGAGCGGTCGAAGTCCGACCAGTCCGGCGCAACGAGATAGGGGCTGTACCGCTCGATCCCGTGCCAGTAGAGCGGCAGCCGCACGCTGCGCAGCCCCGCCGCTTCCATCAACTTGAAGTCCTTCTCGTTGGAGGCGTTCTGGGGCGAGATCCCGACGAAGCCGGGAGGCACCTGGGCACCCGCGACCGCCGCCGGCAGGAGCAGCGCCACGAGCAGGGCGGGGATTGCGAGCTTTCGGTTCAAGGCATCGGTTGCAAACGCGGGCCGCAGGCAAAGTAGCGGCCCACGCCCGATCCCGCCGCCCGACATCCCGGCTGAACGGCCCTGGGCACCCGGCTCTGAGATAATCGCCGCTCTCGGGGCGTGGCGCAGCCTGGTAGCGCGCACCGTTCGGGTCGGTGAGGTCCCCGGTTCAAATCCGGGCGCCCCGATTGGATCAACGATCCTGCATGGCTCCGCATAGCCACGCGGGATCGGCGATCTTTCCGGCTGCGCGGGGCTATGCGGGGCGGTGCGCGCTGATTTGTGATGCAAGCGTGATGCTGCTCCTACGGTGCTGCCACATCCCTCGGCGCTTGAAATGCTCCCAGCCCCACTGTCATGAGAACCGGCTTTGCACCTGATTTCGCCATGCGCTTCTTAGCGCGCTCTTTCTCTGCAACAAGGAACGCGGAAAGGGATTCAATGCCCGCAATGACGCTTTCCCAGCCTTGTCTATCCAGACTGATCAACGACCACGCAAAGTAACGCTCCGGGCGTGTGTCGAAGGTTGCCGACATCATCGCGGTTGTGATCGATGCACACAGGCGTTCGAACGTATTCCACTTCTCGGTTCCCTTGAGTGCTTTGGGAGCATCCGCGCAGGGGTCATAGCTGTGAATCGCGGGTTTGGTTGCGCGGTAGAACTGCTCCGCTGCTCCGCGTCTCGTCCCCCCGGTTTTTATCTCCCCCTTTGCTACCCAACCCGAGGCTTCAAGTCTCTTGAACCGCCGGGTAATTGCAGGCTTGCTGGCACCACCGAGTTCGCGGTGAAATTGCGTCACGCTAATTTCTCGCTTGTTTAGCTCGGAGACGATCCCTAGGTGTACGTCGTCCTCGAGAATCGGTGCGAGACGTTCTGGAAAGGGGATATGCAGCTCGCCTGGGTCTTCCAGAAGAAGATCCTCCGTTGTTGGTTGCCCCCAATTATCAGGAGATTGAAACCCGATCAGATAGATATCCGCTCGGGTCAATTCCTCGCCGCCGAGTTCGGAGCGGCGGCGTGCGTCCTCCTGCTCCTCGTAGAGGCTCACAAACTGTGCGTCAAGAGCGGCGATGGATCGTTTCCAGCCCTGCTCGTCCAGCACGAACGACTCGCAACTCAGGTCGCGCCTGTAGTGAGGCTCCCTGCTCGGCATTTCGAGGTCTTTGCGTAACCTCGGACTGATCTGCCGGAGCATGTTCCAACTGGAAGTAGCTCTGACCGAATAGGGGAGAAGTGCCCAACTCTCGGCATCCATGAACGGCAGTTCTGTCGACCGATAGAAATGCTCGGTTCCGCCACGTCGACGCCCCCCCGGACCCTCGCTGCGAACCTGCCGGAGCCAGTTCTTCTGTGTCAGCGTTCTGAAGTTCTGATTGATTCGAGAGGGCGCACCGCCCCCAAACTCCGCGTGGAACTGCGGCGCGCTCATCTCGCGCATGTACAGCTCGACGACGATCTTCATCCGAAGCTCGACGGCGAAGACAACCGCGAGTCGGCGCAACCGCTCACGAGCATTAGTTCCGATCGCAACTCTCGCCGCCATACGACGGACCCCTAGTGCTCGTCCTTCATTGAGCGCGCGAGTCTAGCGGCATATCTAGACGAAACCCTTCAGATCCTTAAATGTCTCGTCAAGGGTAGTTTACTCAGATTATTTTGATCGAATATTGACGGGGGGTGAGGACGTGAAGCTCGCAGCGTGTCAGGCAGCATTCCCTGCTGTTTCAGTCAGCAAGGTCGGCTAGCCAAGCCGAATCCAGCGATTTGTGGGCCGGGCGCCAGGCGGGATCGCCTTGTGCTCGGCCCTCCCCCTCTTGCCAACGCTGATCGCGGTTTTGAATATCGCTGCGTGAATTGATCGCGCCGTACCGCAGCGTCTAGCTTGCGGTCATGGCTCAGGCGCAACGCTACAGCCACTCCCTTGGGCGCGGATTGACTGGCCGCTACCAGGCATCGGCCCGGGAGATCGTTACAGCAGAACTGCCCAGCTAGGTTGGCCTCCCAAGACCAAATAGCCGGTCAGCTCAGGGTCCCGGGCGGCGGCTCACGCAAACCCGCCGTCGCCCGGGGCTCCGCGACAGGAAGGTGAGATCGTGCAAGATCACGGCGACTCCGGGAATGGCGAGAGCAAACGCATCCCCGACGCTTACTGGGCCGCCTTGGCGCAAGAGCTTCTCCACCCCCTCCAGATAAGCATCATCGAAGCGATGTGGGAGAGCGATGAACCGCTCACGGCGAAGGATCTGGCGGGGACCTTGAAGGGTATCCACTCTTCGACGATCTATCACCACCTGAAAGGGCGCTTGCGCCGGATCAATGCCGTTGCCTATGCCAAGCGCCCGACTGCTCGTAACGTCATCGACATTCCCTTTCGCATTGTGCGAAGCCCAGACGATGAAAGCTAGGGCGGATCAACTCCCCACCCGGTTTGGCGAAAACGTCCGTGCCTGCCGAACTCAAGTTCGCTTGTCACAAGAGGAGCTTGGATGCCGCTCATCTGTACACCGAGCAGCGGTAGGTTTCATCGAGCGCGGAGAGCGTGAGCCCACGCTCAGCACAATCGTCAAGCTTGCTGGCGCACTTGACGCCCCGATTCAAGAACTTCTCTCAGGGATCGATTGGGAGAAAAAAGGCAATGCTCGCGGTGAATTCAAGCTTCGGAAAGTGTGATTCGGCAGCCTCCACGTTCCTGTACCCACCGATGCGGGAGCGGAGTCCTCAGCCTGAGCATTGCGCGCCGCCGAGCGCGCTTGAGGCTCCAGCTCCCGCATCGGGCGGGCTTGTCTTCATGCTCGCCAAATTGACGCAGCTGCACGATTTACGATTTCGGTCTTGACTTGATACTTGGTCGGCTGATAGGTTCCCGCTCCTCAGACATACCATTTCGTGTCTGAAGCAGTACCGGAATGTGAAGGCCATTGGCTTTTCCTTGGGAGGACGTTCTGGAGACGTGATCACCAGAAAAGGGAGAGTTCAATGGCGGGGAGTCAACGCAGGACTGCTGCGCAATCGCAGTCGGGTTACAGGCGGTTTGGTCGGGGGCGGCATCGTCAGCCCCCAGCTTGCATCGCAGCAGTTGGCTTGCTTTTAATCCTTACCTTCTTTGGTGGAGCCTCCGCCTCTATCGAGGAGTCGAGTGCCCAGGTCTCAGGAGAGCCCCGGGCGACCAATTCGGAAGCGCCGGCATGGTTGCGCGACTCTATGGTCGCGCCCCCAGACCTGTCTGGTCAGACCGAGGTTGGTCATGGAAGCGAAGACGAGCGAGCATCAACGCCAGCCGAACTCGAAGCCTCGCGCACCGCATTTCGCGATCTCACCTCGGTTGAGGCCGCCGAGGCTGCGACGCGGGAGTTCCCCCAGCTCATCAATACGCCGTTCGACCCCGCGCCGGAGCTCAAGGACGGGGAAAGGATCACGGGCTATCCCACTCCCCACACCGCCCAGCTCGAGCTCCCGAATGGCAGGCAGGCCGTCGTCGAATCGTTGCTGCCGCTCGTTTCTACGACTCCCGACGGTACTCAGGCTCCGGTCGATCTCGGTCTCCGCGAAGGCGCCGAAGGGCTGGAACCCAAGCATCCGATTGTCCCGATCCGGGTTTCTGACCAACTCGACGAGGGATTCGAAATTCCGAGCATCGGCCTCACTCTCACGCCGACCGAGAGCTCTGGCAAGCCTCTTCAGGGCACCGCCACGCTCGAGGGTGCCGTGGTGCACTTCGCCAACACCCAGCCGGACTCAGACACGATCGTCAAGCCGCTTCCGTTCGGTCTTCAGACCCACAGCATCCTTCGCTCCCCCGACAGTCCCGAGCGGCTCTACTTCCGCGTCGAGGTCGAGGGAGACGAGGATCCTACGCTGACTCAGCTCGATGATGGCTCCGTCGTAGTCGAAGCTGAGGGCACGACGGTTACCACGATCCCGCCGGCAATCGCAAGCGACGCCGCTGGGGTCGATGTCCCCGTCTCGATGGAGATCGATGAAGATCTCCTCGTCCTCGGCCTCGACCACCGCTCCGGTGAATTCCGATATCCCATCGACGTAGATCCCGCCGCCATTGACTTCAATGGCTTCGGCTCTTCGGAAGGCCAGGGCAACTGGGTCTACGAAACCAATGCTCCTGCGGTGCTCAGTGGCACGTGGAACAAAACCTGGAGCAGGCTGGAAGTGGACAACAATGGCCAGTCGTTCCAATACGGGCACTACGGAGCCTGGTTCTACCTAACTCAGGGCGTCTCGCGAATCTATGAGTTCGATGCCACGGTTGGCTCCCCTTCGGGCGGCAACTTCTTGGGGATCATCGGCCCCTCGGGGGCAGAAGCCGAAGCCTGGATTCCAGCCGGGCCTCCTGGCGAATCCAGCCCTGTCCTTTGTGCCGCGTGGGGCTGCTCCTCGAGCGGTGGCTCTGCCGGTAACGCAGCCCTCTTCGAGCTGATCGCCATCGAATCGGGAAGCTTCCCGATCTTCGCCCGCCTCACCTCTGCAGCGGTGAAGATCGCGCAGGACCAAGGGGCGTCGATCACCTTCAATACGACCGATCCTGAAATCAACGGCAAGCCCAATGCCCTCTATCAAGGAGGCCAATGGGTCAAAACCTCCGATGAAGCCCAAGTGGCCTTCTCGGCCACGGATCCGGGCCTCGGGATCAGCTACGCCTCGCTCGCGAGCCCAGACCACAACGGTTGGAATGGCAAATCCTCCGGCAGCGTCGCTGGCTGCGTCGGCGTCCAATGCGATCCCACCTACAGCAAAAGCGCTCCGGTGGGCAATCTCATCGAGGGGGAAAAGAGGATTAAGGCGAGCGTCTCAAATGCCGCGATCAGCGCGGAAGCGACCAAATACGTCAAGGTCGACAACAGCGGCCCGATAGCCACGCTCAGCGGACTTGAATCCGGTGCCGTCGCCAGCCTGGGGAAAAACAACCTGACGATCAAAGTCACCGACGGGACCGAAGAAAAACCCAGTTCCGGGGTCTTGGCCGGCGAGACGTCTGTGGCACTGGACGGAGAGGAGATCCTCGCGCCCGGCGGCGCCGGCTGCTCTCCAGGTCCCTGCACGATAACCCGTAGCTACAGCTTCAGCGGCCAAGAGATCGGGATCGGCGAGCACATCCTCACGGTCACTGCGGTCGATCAGATCGGCAACGAATCAACGACGGAACTTCCCATCGTCGTCCTGAGCAGTGGCCCCACGGTGGGCATGGGTCCTGGGCAGCTCAATATCGAGAACGGCAACTTTCTCCTCTCAGCCACCGACGTTGCTGAGAGCACCCCGGGAGCCCAGCTGAGCGTAATGCGCACGCACGAGTCGGTGCGATCCTCGCAGGAGACCGGGCCATTGGGCCCGGGTTGGGATCTGACTCTAGGAGCATGGCGCCGAGCGACCAAAATGCCGGACGGCAGCGTTGTCTTGACCGACAGCAAGGGTCGCCTCATCATCTTTCGGAAAGACGGCAGCGGGTTCGATGCCCCACCCGAATACTCTGGCTGGTCTCTCTCCTATGACTCAGGGACCAATCGCTTCACGTTGACGGGTCCCAACCAGGGAAGCACGGTATTCCGTCATCTCGTCAAAGCCCCTGAATCGCTCTACTCCCCATTCCTCACCAAGAACCCGGATGGTGAGGTCGCGCTGTATCAGATGGACTCCTATAGCTCGGGTGTCCTCAAGCCCGAACGGCTCGGCTCAGAAATCTGTGTTATTCCGGGGCTGGGGGAGGCATGCAAGTCCCTGTATTTCCTCTATGACTCCAGCACGACGGCGACGGGCGATGCTCCCGATGACTGGGGCGACTACGCCGGTCGTCTCAGCGCCGTCAAGCTGCTTTCCTTGAGTACCGAAGGGGGCGACCTTGATTTCGACGAAACCACGGTCGTCGAATACACCTACGACGCGGAGGGCAGGCTTCGTGCCGTCTGGGATCCGCGTATCTCCCCTGCCCTGAAGACGACGTATGGCTACGACGCGGCCGGACACGTGATTGCGGTTACGCCGCCCGGTCAGCAGCCTTGGCTGATGGATTACGGCAAGGCCCCGCAGAGTGACTATGAGACCTCATTGCTTTCTGCCCTCCGCCCGCCGGCTGACACCGAGTTGGGCGGAGACCCGCCGGAAGCCACCAAAGCTCCGCATTTCGGCGAGGACTACCCGCATCCTTCGGTTGCCTATCACCTCTGGAGCGGCAAATGGGAAGGCGATCCAGCCAGCTACAACTACGTATGGGAAAAGTGCGACGGGGACGGCGAGAACTGCGCCCCGATCCTCGGTGCGATGGAGCAGTCCTACACGCCGACCATCGATGACCTTGGCGCTACTTTACGAGTGGCGGTGACGGCATCGAACGGATCGGGCACCACCGTCGCCATGACCGAACCTAGTGCTCCGGTTGAGCCTCCCCCGGCTCCGGAATTCGACCTGGAATTCGGCTCTTATGGAGCGGGACTCGAACAGTTCAAATTGCTCGGCGGGATCGCTCTCGACGCGGAAGGCAACGTCTGGGTAACGGATACCGGCAACAACCGCTTTGCCAAGTATTCACCACAGGGTAAATTCCTAGCTGCCTATGGAAGTAAAGGAACGGGCAACGGCCAGTTTGAATCCCCCCAAGGAATCGTTGTTAATCCGGTGTCGGGCAACATCCTTGTGGCCGATACCGGCAACGACCGGATTCAAGAGTTCACCCCGCTAGGCGGATTCGTAAAGGCATGGGGCTCATCCGGCCAGGGCAACGGCCAGTTTGACCGGCCCACCCAGCTCTCCACGAGGAAAGTTCTAGACGGGAAAGTCCTGATCTACGTCTCCGATACGGGCAATGACCGAGTACAGATATTCTGGGGGGGTAGCGGTAATTATGTGACTCAGGCTGGCTCCAGCGGCTCCGAACCGGGCCAGCTCAAATCGCCTCGGGGGATCTCGGTTACTGGCGGCCATTGGTTTGTCGCGGACTCTGACAACGACCGAATCCAAGAATTTGCGGATACGAACTTCGTGCAGGCCATCGGGGCGTCTGGGACGGGTCCCGGCCAGCTCAAATCGCCGTACGCGATCGCCAGCGAACCTAGCACCGGAGGACTGTTCGTCGCCGAAACCGCTGGCGGATTACGTGTCCAGAAGCTGGCAGTAAACGGCGACTACGTAGATACCTTCGATGCCAGTGGTGTGGCGGGTGGAAAACTCCATGCGCCGCATGGGATCGCTGTCAACGGGTCTGGTCTGACCTATGTAATCGATGGCTATCCAGCCGTCAGCAAAGCGCGAGTGACGAAGTGGGCTCCTGTCAAACCCGTAGAAGAATCCCCGCCTACCCTCTCGCCACCCGCCGGTAGCGCAATATGGAGCATCGCCTATGAGGTGCCGCTCGGGGGCGCCGAAACGCTCGATCCCAAAACCGCGGAAACGGTCTGGGGCCAGCAGGATCTTCCCACCCGCGCAACCGCGGTCTTCCCACCCGACGAAGTGCCCGCGAGCAAATCACCGTCGAGCTACAAACGCGCCACCGTCTACTACATGGACGACGACGGCCGGATCGTCAATACGCAGGCGCCCGGCGGGCGGGTCTCAACCGAAGAATACGACCCGTTCGGCAACGTCACGCGCGCGCTGACGCCCGAGAACCGGGCAAGGGTACTGAATGCCGAAAGCGGCCAGAAAGCCCTCTCAGAACAGCTCGACACCCGCCTCGCCTACGGTGAAGTCGGCTCAAAGCTCCTCAGCGTTCTCGGGCCCAAGCACGAGGTCGAGCTCGAGAACGGCGAAGAGGTCCAAGCGCGCCTCAGCACGAGGTACTTCTACGACGAAGGTGCGCCGCCAAGCGCGAGCCCCTATGGGCTATTGACCAAGCAGACCGAAGGGGCGCTCATCGGCGAAGAAGAACACGACGTGCGCACGAAGACCTTTGGCTACGACGGTCAGGAAGGTCTCGGCTGGGAGCTGGGTAAGCCGACCTCAGAAACTGTCGATCCCGAAGGCTTGAGCTTGACGTCTACGACTCTCTACGAGGCCGACACCGGAAATGTGATCGAGACCAGGATGCCCGCCAATCCTGAAGGCGGCGACGCTCATGCGACGCAGGCGATCTACTACACCGACGGCGAAAGCGAAGTCGAAGCCTGTGGCGAGCGTCCCGAGTTGGCGGGGCTCATCTGCCAGACCAGGCCCGCGGCCCAGCCTGAAACCCCGGGCCTGCCGGAGCTACCGGTCACGACCATCGCATACAACGCCCACAACCAGCCGACGGTGACGACCGAGGTGCTCGGAGAAGCAGTCCGTACGGCGACGATCGAGTACGACGACGCCGGGCGCCCGCTCAGCGCGAGCATCTCAGCGACGAGCGGCAAAGCCCTGCCAACCGTCCACACCGCCTACGACGAAGCGACGGGGATGCCGACGGTGCAAAGCACCGAAACCGAAGCGATCCTCAGCGAATACGACTCGCTAGGCCAGTTGACCAGCTACACCGACGCGGACGGCAATACTTCGACCTACGCCTACGACGTCCTCGGCCGGGTGACCGAAGTCGACGACGGCAAGGGGACCCAGATCTTCTCCTACGACGAAACGACCGGTGACCTGGCCGAAGTCGAGGATTCTGCGGCTGGCGAGTTCAGTGCCGAGTACGACGCCGGCGGCAAGATGACCTCGACGACCTACCCAGGTGGGCTGGAGGCCAGGTACGCCTACGATTCGGGTGGCGCCGCCACCGCCTTGGAGTACGTCGATACCACGGAATGCGGGGAAGAATGCACGTGGTTCGAAGATAGAGCGGTGCCATCGATCCACGGTCAGACGCTGAGTCAGGTAAACACGCTGGCAAGCTTCGACTACAGCTATGACGCCGCCGGGCGCCTGGTCAAAGCCCAGGAAACGCCACAGGGGGAGGGCTGCACGACTCGGCTATACGCCTACGACGCCGACACCAATCGCACCGACGCTACGACGCGCGAACCAGCTGGAGGCGGAGCATGTGCGGGATCGGGAGGAGAAACGCAGACCACTGCGTTCGACGAAGCCGACCGGCTGGTCGGTGAAGGGGTCGCCTACGACGACTTCGGCAACGTCACGGACCTGCCCGGTGCCTATGCGGGCGGCAAAGCGCTCTCGAGTACGTACTACGCCGATGACAGCGCAGCCAGCTTGACTCAGGACGGAACCACGATCGAATACATGCTGGATCCGGCGGGGCGGGAGCGCGAATCGCTCAGCACCGACGGCGAAAGCGAAACCCAGCTGGTCTCCCACTTCACGGGCGGTGGGGACTCCCCGACCTGGACCGAGGATGGCCTCGGAAACTGGACCCGCTACATCGGCGGCATGGGCGGGCTTTCGGCGATTCAGACCTCGACCGAAGGGGTCGAGCTGCAGATCGCCGACCTCCACGGGGACATCGTCGCGACCGCCCCGGTTGAAGAAGCCGAGGGGTTGGACTTCATCGGCGAAGCGACCGAGTACGGCGTGCCCCAAGGTGGCGCACCGGCGAAGTACTCCTGGCTCGGCTCTTCCCAGCGTCCCGTAGAGCTCGAAAGCGGCGTCGTCGCAATGGGCGCAAGAACCTACGTTCCACAGCTCGGGCGCTTCCTACAGCAGGACCCCGTGGCGGGCGGGTCAGCAAACGCTTATGCGTATGTGTTTGGCGATCCAGTCGGTGAATCCGATCCGAGCGGGGAATACACCCCAGGACAAGCACCACCGTGGCTGCGAGAAGTCATGGAAAACCCACCTGGAATGCCACCACCGCCACCACCGCCGCCACAAGAAATGATGCTTCTTGAAGACGAACTTTTCGCAGACACGTTCAGCAGCGACGCAAGCATTTCGACGGCAAGCATAAGTGTGGGACCAATCGTCTGCGCTTTTGATCCTGGCCGACCTCATCACTCCAGACACAACCCCGGGCGAATAAACGCCGTTACTGCGATACAGTGCGTAGGCGGTCCTGTATACGGCTATATACGCACGCGCCTCTACAGGAATGGCTTTCTAGTGGCCGACAGCGGAAAACAATACTTTAACTTTATTGATGGCCACAATAACGCAAAGGCATTTGCGAACATATCTTGCATTTCGGGCAGCTACCGCGCCACTAGTGAAGTTGTATTTAACTATCCTCCAAACTATACGCCGCAGCGAGATAGACGCTACAGTTTTAGCACGACTGTGAATAATCCGTGTGGGTAATGAATAGCTTTAAAGCCAGAACTGCACCGTAGCAAGTTGACGGTCTTTGTCATGGAGAACACGACTTGAGTTTCATTACTGATATCTCTGTAGGTGCTTGGATCGCACGGGAGCTGCGTGGGAATCCAGGCTCAGTTACGGACATGGTGCCGGATCGTTTTGAGTCCTATGTGAGAATCCTACATCCGGCGGAAACACGCGACGGGACTCATGTCACCTGGGCAGAAGTCGCCGCTACGCTGGGTGAGACCATGCATGCGTGTAGGCAGTGGCACGTTCTTGTCGGCTCCTCAGATCCCGACACGTTTGAGGGTTCGCGATGGAACGGTATCCCTCCAGATCGTGGAGACCTGCAACGGGAGGTACTTCAGTCGTTGTGCGGGGTGCTCGGCCGACACACGTCCGAGTCCGAACACTGTTTTTTCGGGCTATGGGATGGGTGGACTTGGACCACTTCACGCTCTGAACCAAAAGGCAAGACTGTCCCGGGCGTGTCTCACGGAAGCCTTCGCTCATTTGATCAGGTTAAGGTCCCGCGTCTTGAGTTGCCCGGTCGTCAGTACGTCCTCGTGGCCGGCCCGGTTTCGGCCGCCACCCAGATCCGCGAACCCGACGACCGCTCCGGCGGTGGCCTGGCGCCCACCTCACCCAACCTCATGTGGCCTGCGGATTGTGCATGGTTTCTGGCCAGCGACATCGACATTGACTCGACCCTTGTAGGGGGTAGCGCCAAGCTGATCGAGGCGATTATCGAGGCCGACGAGATCGAGGCATGGCCAGTGGGCCGACACGACTCACTCGCGGCTGATGCCGATCAATAAGCACTCGTCTCCCAGGGCAGCGCTGCCGAGCCCAGTGCGCTGCAGAACTCGAAGGGGATGCGCGGCGTGCTCTACACGCGGGTGGGTCTGAAACTAAACAAGCCTTTGATTTCACGGGTGGAGGAGAGGTGAAGGCGAAGCCAACGTGAGGTGTCAGCCTGGTCACTACCTTTGACGTCGTCGAGACCAATCCTGGCTATCTTCCAGTAAGTACGACGCGGTTTTATATCTCAAGATCAGATGGATACCTTGAGTGCTGATATAGTCATAGTTACTGCTCTTATTAGTGGGTTCAGAGTGCAATTACTGAAAACCAACTCACTAGAATTCAGTCAACGTGCAGGAGCGGGGCCAGTTCCTTGAAATGAGCGACTTGACCCTACGCTTTGCTTGCGATGTTTCAATAGGTAGGTGGATCAAACCTGAGTTGACTGGACCTCCAGGCTCAGTGACGTCCATGGTTCCTAATCGATTCGACTCGTATGTACGAATCCTCCATCCGGCGGAAGCCCCAGGCGGAACGTGGTCTTCCCCCGGTTTCGACGACACCTGACCGCTTGGGTCGAAAGACTCAGGCAAGGAGGAGTCGATGCCACCTACCAAGCGTCCATACCCACCAGAGTTCCGGCGTGAAGCAGTTGAGCTGGTCC
>JBAREU010000228.1:0-1851 GCA_049796515.1 Solirubrobacterales bacterium | reverse complement strand
CTGCAGGCTTTGCGGGATGGCCGTGCCCGTGTCTGCGTCGCCACCGACGTGGCGGCGCGCGGCATCGACCTGCCGAACCTCGATCTCGTCATTCATGCCGATATCCCGAACGATCCGGAGGTGATGCAGCATCGCTCCGGCCGTACCGGCCGCGCGGGCCGCAAGGGCGTCAGCATCATTCTGGTGCCGCCGGCTCGTAAACGCCGCGCGGAGGTGCTGCTGAACCTGGCCGGCATCGATACGGTCTGGGGCACGGCGCCCCAGCCGGATGAAATTCGCAAACTCGATCAGGAGCGCATGCTGAAAGATGCGCTGTTTTCTGAGGAGACGACGCCTGAGGATCTGGCGCTGGCGCAGGCCTTGCTCGCCGAGCGTTCGGCGGAGGACATTGCCGCGGCGCTGGCGCGGCTTTATCGCGCGCGGCTGCCTTCGCCCGAGGACATTCTCGATCCCGGGCAGGGCAGTGGCCGGTCCCGCGAGGATCGCGGCCGGGAAAGGGAAGGCCGTCCGCCGCGCGGCGACGATCGCAGCGCCGGGCCGCGATCGAAGAAGGGGAAATCATCGCCGCGTCACGCCATGGCCGAAGGCAGCGTCTGGTTCCGCGCCTCGATCGGCAGCCGGACGAATGCCGAAGCGCGCTGGCTGTTGCCGATGATCTGCCGCCGCGGCGGTATCGACAAGTCCGACATCGGCGCCATCCGCATCATGGACACCAGCTCTGAATTCGAGATTTCCGCGCGTGCCGCGGAATCCTTTGCCGTCAAGATCCGTCGTCCCGACAAGGAAGACAACATCCGGATCGAGGCGCTCGCAGGTCCCTCGCCGCGCGAGGAGGTTCACGAACAGGCGTGGACACCGAAGCCGCATGGGAAAAGCGCAAAGAGCCCTGATAAGCCAGGGTTTGACAGGAAAGCGCGTTACGATACGAAGAAACCGCATCGGGACAGACCGGCTCACGCCGGAAAGCCGCGGCACGAAAGCGGGGCGCCCGCGAAGGCTGCCTTCGGCAAGAAGAAAAGGAAGAAGTTTCGCGACTGAATCCGAAATGGCAGACTAGGCGATTGCTTCCCAGGGGCGTTGAGAAGTCGGGCCTGCTCGCCTATCTCTGCACGAACGACTGATTCTGAGGACTTGCCATGACCGCACATCAGCGCAACGTTTCCGCCTCGATCGATCCCGTGAAACTCGACCGCCTCGCCGAAGTCGCGGTCAAGGTCGGCCTGCGGCTGCAGCCGGGACAGGACCTGCTGCTGACCGCGCCCTCGGTCGCGCTGCCGCTGGTGCGCCGGATTGCCGAACATGCCTACAAGGCCGGCGCCGGAATCGTGACCCCGTTCCTGTCGGACGAGGAGATCACGCTGGCGCGCTACCGCTACGGCCACAACGAGAGTTTCGATCGCGCCGCCGGCTGGCTCTATGAGGGCATGGCGAAGGCGTTCACCGCCAACACGGCGCGGCTGGCCATCGTCGGCGACAATCCGATGCTGCTGTCGGCTGAGGACCCGACCAAGGTCGCACGCGCCAGCAAGGCCAATTCGATCGCCTATCAGCCGGCGCTGGAAAAGATCGTCAATTTCGACACCAACTGGAACATCATCGCCTATCCGAGCCCGGCTTGGGCGAAGCAGGTTTTCCCCGATGTTCCGGAGGACGTCGCGGTAGCAAAACTGGCGGACGCGATCTTTGCGGCTTCCCGCGTCGACCAAGACGGCGCCGTCGCCGCTTGGGAAAAGCACAACGCCGTGCTGCGCGAGCGCACCGAATGGCTGAACGGCCAGCGTTTCCACGCGCTGAAATATTCCGGCCCGGGCACGGATCTTACGATCGGGCTCGCCGACGGCCATGAGTGGG
>JBAREU010000227.1:0-3538 GCA_049796515.1 Solirubrobacterales bacterium | reverse complement strand
CCCCGGCGGCGACGGCATCAAGCGCTGCGGCCTGGGCGCTGCGGACCGTCTCGTAGACCTCGCGGGCGCGCTCCCCGGGCTCGCCGACGGCGAAGGTTCGGGTACCGTCCGAGCAGTAGCCGTCGAGCTTGGCGCCCATGTCGAAGACGACCAGGTCTCCAGACTCGATCTGGCGTTCGCCCGGCTCAGCGTGAGGCAGCGCCCCGTTCGACCCGGCGGCGACGATCGCCGGGAAGGACGGATCGCCGCCGAGCTCGCGGATGCGAGCCTCCGCAGCGCGGGCGACGTTGCGCTCGGTGTGGCCGCCGAGGCCACGGTCGAGGCTCCAGCGCCAAACCTCGTCGGCCAGCTCGGCAGCCGCCGCGATCGCCGCCAGCTCGGCCTCGTCCTTGACTCGCCGCAGCTTCTCGACCGCGCCGCCCGCTGCCACCGCCTCGACACCCTCCGCCAGTTTCCCCCGCAGCCGCTCGAGCAGGCGGACCGAGACGTGGTCGTCCTCGAAGCCGAAGCGGCTGCTGAGCTGGGCGGCGATGCCGCCCAGCCAGTCGTCGGCGACCGTCACCGTCTCCCAGCCCTCGACCTCCGCCGCAGCCCGCTCGGTATAGCGGAAGTCGGTGAGGAAGAGTCGCGTCTCGGGGCCGCAGACGCAGGCGCCGTTGGTACCGGTGAACCCGGTCAGGTAGCGGACGTTGACCAGGTCGGTGACTAGCATCAGGTCGAGCTCGCGCTCAGCGAGCGAGGCCGCGAGGCGGTCGCCACGGCCCCGCATCAAACCGCGGAGACGCCGAGGTGGCCGGCCAGGGCGGCGAGGGCGTCGCGGTAGCCGTCCGGTCCCTTGCCCGAGACCTTCTCCAGCACCAGTCCGTCGAAGACCGACACCCGGCGCCAATCCTGGCGCGACTCGACGTCGGAGAGGTGAACCTCGACCGCGGGCAGGCCGGTCAGCTCGAGCGCGTCGGCGATCGCCCGGCTGTAGTGAGTCCAGGCGCCGGCGTTGATCACTATCGCGTCGGCCAGCTCCGGCGCCCGGTGCAGGTATTCGGCGAACTCGCCCTCAGAGTTGGTCTGGAAGAAGATCGCTTCGAGGCCGAGCTCGCGCGCCGCGCGCTGGATCCGCTGCTCCAGCTCGCTCAGCGAGAGCCCACCGTAGATCTCGGGATCGCGCCGCTCGAGCACGTCGAAGTTGACCCCGTGCAGGACGGCGATGCGGTTGTGGGTGGAGGTCATCCGTACAACTCCACCACAGCGGCCTCGATCGCGTCGGAGTCGAGGACCTGACCGGTTCGCGGTTTGCCCGGCTCCGAGAGGAGGACGAAGCCGACCCCCTCGGCGGTGCGCTTCTTGTCGCGCTGGAGGGCGTCGAGGATCGGCTCGATCTCGATCGACGGGTCGAGGGTCACCGACAGGTCGTGGCGGATGAGGATCCCCTCGACCTCCGTGTGCAGCTCAGGGAGGTCGGATAGGCGCAGGGCAGCCAGCAGGCCAAGCCCAATGGCCTCACCGTGGCGATAGCGCGAATACTCACTCGCCGCCTCGATTGCGTGCCCGACAGTGTGGCCGAGGTTGAGCACCTCGCGGCGACCGGAGTCGCGTTCGTCTTCGGCGACGATGCCGCACTTGTACCGAGCGCAGTCGAACACCACATCATCGAGATCGCTCGGATCGAGCGACTCGATCGCCCGTACTCGCTCCCACAAGCGTCCGCCCGCCAGCAGGCCAGTCTTCAGAGCCTCGGCGAAGCCGGCAGCCAGCTCCTCTTTCGGGAGCGATCCAAGGGTGTCGACGTCGGCGATCACAGCAGCGGGCAAGTGGTAGGCGCCAACGTAGTTCTTTCCCTGTGGAAGATCGACGCCAGTCTTGCCCCCGTAGGCGGAGTCGATCTGGGCGAGCAGAGTGGTCGGCACCTGCACGACGGGGACGCCGCGCTGGTAGATGTGAGCACAGAAACCCGCGATGTCCCCGACCACGCCACCACCGAGGGCGAGGACGTAGTCCTCCCGGGTCATGCCGCTCTCTGCCATCGCTTCGAGGATCGCCTTGGCGTCGTCCATCGTCTTGCTCTCCTCGCCGGAGATCGGGTGACCGATGAGGACGACCGTCCCGAGGAACGACTCTAGGAGCCAGTCCCTCACCTGCTCCAAGGTGAACGTGTCGCCAACGAGGAATGGCCGGCCCGGCTGCGTCGACCAGCGCTCCTCATCGAGCTCGCTGAGCAATTCTCGACCGACGACGACGGGATACTCGCCCGAGGCGCTCGCCGCCCAGAGCAGCTTCGTGCCGCGCGGCAGCTCGGCTAGCGCCTGGATCGAGGGCAGGGCGCGGGCGATCTGGTTGTGATCTCCCGGCGGCACCACCGCGTCGGCCAATGCCTCGTACAGCGGCAGGCGCACCGCCAGCAGCTCGGCCACGTCCCCGGCGCTGCGCGCCAGGGGGCGATCGGTCCCCTCGATCCGCCGCCAGGCCTCCTCGGCATCGATCTGCAGCCAGACGACGACGTGGCGGGCCAGGGCATCGCGCACACGCTCGGAGAGCACACTGCCTCCACCGAGCGCGATCGCACCGCCATCGGCCTCATCGAGCAGCTTGCCGACCACTTCGGCCTCCCGCGCCCGGAACGCCTCCTCCCCCTCGCGCTCGAAGGCCTCGGCGATCGGCATGCCGAGCTCGCGTTCCATCAGCTCGTCGATCTCGGTCGTCTCCAGGCCCGCCTTGCGAGCGGCCGCGAGCGCGGTCGACTTGCCCGCTCCCATGAAGCCGATGAAAACGATCGCCGGCCGGCTCATGCGGTCACCCGCGAAAGTCGATGCGCTGCTTGTAGGCGTCGACGGCGGCGAGCACGTCGTCGATGTGGTCGCCGCCGAACTTCTCGCGGTAGCAGCGGGCGAGGGTGAGGCAGACCATCGCCTCGGCAACGACCGCGGCGGCAGGGACGACGGTCGAATCGGTGCGCTCACGCAGCGCTTGCGCCGGCTCCTTGGTCTCGGTGTCGACCGAACGCAGCGGCTTGGTCAGGGTCGAGATCGGCTTGATCGCCGCCCGCACCGAGAGGGGTTGGCCGTTGGTCATACCGCCCTCGAGTCCGCCCGCATGGTTGCTCTCGCGGTGGTAGCCGCGCTCGGCCGACCAGAAGATCTCGTCGTGCGCCTCGGAACCGGGGCGACTGGCGACGTCCCAGGCTTCGCCGATCGCGACCCCCTTGACCGACTGGATCGAGGCGACGGCGCCGGCGAGCTGCCCATCGAGGCGCTCCTCCCAGGAGATGTGCGAGCCGAGGCCGGGGACGAGGCCAAAGGCGCGCACCTCGAAGCTGCCGCCGAGGCTCTCGTTCGCCTTGCGCAGTCGATTGATCTCGTCGACCATCGCCGCGCTCGCCTCCGGGTCGAGGCAACGCACCGGGTCCTCGTCGACCGCGGCGAAGTCCGCGGGGGTCAGATCGGGGCGCTCGGGTGCCTTCACCGAGGCGATCTGGGTGACGTGGCTGTGCACGTTCACCCCCAGCGCGGTGAGCAGGCCGCGAGCGAGCGAGCCGGCCGCCACC
>JBAREU010000226.1:0-7654 GCA_049796515.1 Solirubrobacterales bacterium | reverse complement strand
GCGCTGGCCGGCTACCCGCCCGCGACGGCGAGCCAGTCGGGGCCGTTCTCGGCCAGCGCCTCGCTCGGCTCGGCCGAGCTGGAGGTGACCGTCGACCCGGCCAAAGCGGGCTCCAACCAGATCCACCTCTACCTCTTCGACGCCCGCAGCGGCGCGCAGTTCACTCGTATCCGCCAGCTCACCGTGACCGCGACCGAGCGCGAGGAGTCGATCGGGCCGCTGAGCCTGGAGCCCCAGCGCTCCGGCCCCGGTCACTTCACGGTTCAAGGCGCGCCGCTCAGCGTCGCGGGCAATTGGGACCTCGACGTGACCATGCGCGTCTCGGCCTTCGACCAGTACGAAACGGTGATCCAGGTTCCGATTCGCTGAGCGGGCCGGCCCGCTGGCAAGGTGTTACTCGACGAGGCGAGGTTGGCTTCTAGTCCGTTGCGAAGTGGGCGGTGAAGGCGTCGCGGCGGAAGTCGAAGATCCGCTCGAGGTCGCGGCGGACGAAGAGGCTGTGGGCGAGGATGCCGAGAGGCCCGTAGGGGATGGCGTAGCGGACGCGGTCGTGGATCGTGCAAGCTCGCTCGCCATCGGGCTCGAAGACGTGGGTGTGCTCCCAGAGCGAGTATGGCCCGCGGGCCTGGATGTCGGTGAAGCGCAGAGGCGGCTCCCAGGTCTCGATCCGCGTCTGCCAACGAACCGGGAAGCCGTGCAGGCGCAGCCGGTAGTCGAGCAGCGTCCCCGCGCCCATCGCGATCGGCCCCGGCGTCGTCACCCGGAAGTGGAGCCAGGGAGGCGTCATCGGCTCGAGGTTGACGGCGTCGGCGTAGACGTCGAAGGCGCGCTCGGCCGGGACGGGGACGCGCTGGCTGCGTTGCAGGATGTGCTCGTGCACGGCTGCCAGTCTCGCAGGCCGGGCACCCCCGGTCAGGTAGCGTGGACCAATCACACAGAGCACGCTGATCGCAGGTGCAACGGGTTTCGTAGGCGGCCGGCTGGCGGCGGCGCTGGCCGGCTCGGGACCGGTGCGGTGCCTGGTCCGCGAGCGCTCTCGAGCGGCAAAGCTCGAGGCGCTTGGCGCCGAGCTGCGGATCGGCGATGTCACCGACGCATCCAGCCTCGTCGGAATGGGGGAGGGAGTCGACGTCGCCTACTACCTGGTCCACGCGATGGCCGGCGGCGCCGGCTTCGAGGAGCGCGAGCGGGTCGCCGCCGGCAACTTCGCCCAGATGGCCAAGCGCGAGGGCGTCGGGCGCGTCGTCTACCTGGGCGGGCTCGGCCAAGAAACCGAGTCCAAACACTTGCGCAGCCGTCACGAGACCGCCCGCATCCTGGTCGCCGAGGGACCGCCGCTCACTTACTTCCGGGCGGCGATGGTGGTCGGCGCCGGCAGCGAGTCCTACCGCACCCTGCGCTACCTGGTCAAGCGACTGCCGGTGATGGTGGCGCCGAGCTGGCTGCACACGCAGACCCAGCCGATCGGGATCGACGCGACGATCGAGTACCTGCTGCGGGCGCCGTCGGTGCCCGAGTCCACCGGCCGCGAAGTCCAGATCGGCGGCCCGGACATCCTCTCCTACGCGGACATGCTCGACCGGATGGCGCTGGCACTCGGCAAGGCGCCGCCCCGCAAGCTGTCGGTACCGTTGATCACGCCGTGGCTCTCGGCGCTCTGGCTGGGACTTGTCACTCCGGTTGACACCAAGGTCGCCCGGCCCTTGGTCGAGGGGCTGAAGACTGCGACCGTGGTCACCGACCCAAGTGGGGCCGAGCCGTTCGGGATCGAGCCCGAGTCGTTCGACGAGGCGCTGCGGCGGGCGCTGGCAGAGGAGGAGGCTGGGGGTGGAGGGTGACGTTCGCAGCAGGCGTCAGCCGCGGCGCGGCGGTCGTGGGAAGAAGGCGCTGGTGCGGGCGACGTAGTCCGCGTAGCCCGCACGCCGCCGGCTCAGTGAGCGCTCGAGCAGGGCGACGCCGCTGACCCGGATCAGCAGGATGGACATGACCGCGGGTCCCACGACCGTCCACCAGGTGCTGCCGGCGGCCAAGGCGACCAGCCAGATCCCCCACCACACACAGAAGTCGCCGAAGTAGTTGGGGTGGCGGGTATAGCGCCAGAGGCCACGGTCCATGACCTTGCCGCGGTTCGCCGGGTCGGCCTTGAACCGCGAGAGCTGCCAGTCGCCCACGGCCTCGAAGGTCAGCCCGACCGCCCAAATCGCGACCCCGATCCAGTCCAGGGGGACGAGGCCGGCGGGCGTGGGGTCGGTCATTGCCACCTGGATCGGCAGGGAGACGACCCAGATCAGCGCGCCCTGCAGCCAGAAGACGACGAACAGGCTGCGCAGCCGCCAGGCCTCACCACGACTGCGACGAGGAGCGCTGCGCGGCCGGCTGCCCCGTCGCCACCGCTGACGCTTGTGCCGAGGAAGGTCGCTCGCGGCTTGAGCCGAGCCGGTTCCTCTACTGCCCAAAGGCGAGCCGAGCGGAGCGCGACGCCGGCTGCGAGCGGTTGCCCCGGCGCACGCTCGACCTCTTCCCCAACGCGGCTAAGGGTGGCAAGAAGCCCGCCACCGCGCGTAACCCGCACCCGACTGTGAAGCCCCTCGAGCTGATGCGCTGGCTGGTGCGGCTGCTCTGTCCGCCGGATGGCCTGGTGCTCGACCCAACGGTGGGCTCGGGGACGACTGGAGCGGCGGCGGTGCTGGAGGGCAGGCGTTTCGTCGGCATCGAGTTGGAGCCCGCCTATATGGAGATCGTCGCGGCACGGATCGCCCATCACTCGCCGAAGGGAACTCGGAAGCCGAAGGTGTGTCGCGGCCCTTTAGGAAGGAAGAGGTGAGCGGCGAGGAGCAAATCGTCGATCAGGGTGGAGAGGTACGGCTGGCCCCCGACTCGATTGAGTCACTCGCCCGCCGCCTCGCCGAGTTGCTGGTGCCCGCAGAGGAGTCGCCGCAGCGGCGTCGGCTGATCTCCGCTGAGGAGGTTGCCAGCTGGTGGGGAGTGGGGCGGCGCTGGGTCTACGACCACGCTGAGGAGCTGGGTGCCCGCCGGCTCGGGGCGGGACGCCGCCCGCGCTTGCGCTTCGATCCCGAGGAGGTAGCCGAACGCCTCGGCGAGCTGAACGGCAAGGATGAGCGGCGATCGGAGGCGATGCGCGGCGATTGCCGATCCGACTCGCTTTCGGTGCGCAGCAGAGCTATCGTCGGTCGGCAAGCAAAAAAACGGCCGGGGCGGCGCGCTAACGCCCCCCGACCCGGCGCCGAGCAAGCCGGCGCAATGAAGAGGCTACTTCCCCGAAGTCCTCGCGTTGCCCCTGCTCACCCGGCCGCTGGGAGGCCAGGAGGCAGTCGATGAGCGGCAAGGCGAGAGGGCGGGTAGCGATGCGGCAGCGCAAGGGCACTGGGCGCTGCGCCGTGCGATTCGCGGGGTGCCGTCGTGAGAGGCCGAGGGGCTGATCGTGGCCGCCCGCAAGCAAGGCGAGGTCAAGGTCCGCCAGTGGAAGGCCGGGCGCGGCTACGCGCTCCGCTTCCGCGCCTACGGCGAGCGGCAATACGTGACGCTCGGCTACGAGCACGAAGGTTGGGACTGGGACAAAGCCGAAGAAGAGCTACAGAACGTCCTCGCCGACGTGCGTCGCGGCCTCTGGGTGCCACCTCCGAAGAGGAAGCCGCGTGGCGCGAGCGGCGGGGGTCAGCCCGATCAGGTGCCGGCCTTCGGCCCTTTCGCCACCGAGCTGAACACCGCCCGCGAAGGACAGGTCTCCGAGGGGACGACCAAGCACGAAAAATGGGCACTGGGACACCTCGTCCCGTTCTTCGGTGATTGGGCGATCAACGAGATCGACATCGAGGGAATCGACGACTACCGGGCCTTCAAGGTGAAGGAGTCAGAAGCCCGCGCGCGGGCGATCGAGCGGGGCAAGCCGAAACGAAACGCTCACGGGCAGATCTTGCGACCGCTTTCGGCCCGGTCGATCAACCGGACCATCGACCACCTGCAGTGGGTGCTTTCGATCGCGATCGAATACAAGCGCTTCGGCGTCACCCATAACGCCGCCGAAGGCAAGCGGCGGCGTCTGCGCGAGAGCCGCCCGGCGCCGGCCTATCTCGATAGCGCCGCGCAGATCGAAGCGCTGCTAGAGGCCGCGGTCGAGCTCGACCGTGACCCTCACTACGAACTCGCCGAACGTGGGGCGGTGGTCGCCACGTTCCTCTTCGCTGGCCCTCGTGCACACGAGCTTGGCAATCTGCTCTGGCGCGACATTGACCTTGCCGGCGCCCGCATCTTCGTCGGTCGCTCAAAGACCGTGGCCGGGCTGCGCGAGATCAAGATCCTGCCGATCCTGCGCGACATCCTCGCCGCCTACAAGGCGGTCGCCTATCGCGGCAATCCTGACGACCTCGTCTTCCCGACCCTGACCGGCTCTCGCCGCGACCCCGACAACCTGCGCGCTTGCGTCCTGGCCGCGGTCTTCGAGCGCGCCGACGAGCTACTGGAGAGCAGGGGCTTGGTGCCCCTGCCGAAGGGCCTCACGACCCACAAGCTGCGCCACGCTTTTGCCTCGATCCTGGTCGCGCTCGGGGAGGACCCGATCTCGGTGATGCGCCAGATCGGTCATACCGATCCGGGGTTCACCTTGCGGGTCTACGCCCACATGATGAGCCTCGATCCCGCCGACCGGGAACGGCTGAAGGCCTTGGTGCGCGGCGAGCGAGTGATCGCACGCCCCGCGCCACCGCCCAGGCTGGTCGACCTTGCCGAGTACGAGGCTCCGATCGTCGCGGCCCTGGCCGAGTGCGGGGGCCGTGCCCCCCGGCGAGAGATCCTCGCCGCCGTCGCCGAGGCGATGGCCAGTCGTCACGGTGCGCTCGACATCGAGCAGTTGCCGAGCGGCGAACCTCGCTGGCAGCCGCGCCTCAACAAGGCCCGAATACGGCTGGTCAAGCGTGGCTGGCTTGAGGCCACGACCTGGCGAGGCAATTGGGAGCTGACCGAGCGAGGTTGGGTCAAGGCCCGCCGCGACCGGATGCGACCCAAGCCGTCGCGGCCAGAGGCCGAGGTCACCGAAACGGAACTGGCGGTGGCGGCATGACCCTCGCCGACCTCGCCATCGTGGCTTTCGGCCTTCTCTTCATTTGGGTGGTCGGCGGTCTGCTGCTGCGGCTGAGTGGCCTCGCTCTCGCGCTTGCCGGCGCTGTTGTACTCGCGACCTCGGGCGAGGCGAACGGAATCCTCGCCTTCGCCATCGGCGCCCTTCTCTGGCTCGCGGGTCACTGGCTCTACGCCGTTCGCCACCTCGAATACAAGAGCCCGCTGGCCGACTTCTTTTTCTGCCGCTGCGTACCGGACTGGCTCGACCCGGCCCGAGATAGGAGGACGGTATGACCGCCGCGTCACTCAACTCCGACGAAGCCCGCGACCTTCTGCTTCGGGCGCTCCACCACGACGCCGTCGAGGATGCCGTGACCGAGGTGCTCTTCGAACACGTAGTCGGCGGCCGCTACGAGCGCTCCGAGATCGTCGCCCTCTTGCGGCTGAAGATCCAAGACGTTCTGCACGCGGCGACCGGCGAGGACTGGAAGGCGATCGCCGAGGCATATGCCGCCAACGATGGCGACCTCGATCCCGCCGAGATCGGGGCAAGCGGCGCCGGGCGCGCGCATGAGTTCGACGGCACTCGCTTCGACGTCGGCCTCATCCGCGAATTCCTAGCGACGGTCCTAGCTGACCCGGCGAGCGCTGATCGGCTCGCCGAGGCGCCCGCACGAGCTGGCGGCCCCGAAGCGTCTACTTCCGTGATCGCCGAGGAGTTGCGCGCGGCCGCCGCTGGCGTCCTCCGCGCCGCCAGCGAGGAGGACTGGAATGCGGTCACCGACCAGTTGATCTCCCAGGCCCGGGAAATCGAGGGGGAGGGGAGGCTCGGCTTCTACGACCTGCAGCGCCAGCGCTTTGCGGAAGCGAACCCAATCCGCGAGTCGGGTGAGTTCCAGATCGGCGACTACGGCGGCGAGGGCGGCTCGCTTGGGCAAGGTGGCGAATTCAAGGTCACGTTGATCGAGCTAGCGAACGGCGGCCGCTGGGGGCTCTACCCCCACCTAGAGGTCTTCGGCGACGGCAAGGGGGCGCTGCGCGATGCAATCGACGCCGGCATCCTCGATGTTCTCGGTCCGGTGGCCAGCCCCGAGGAGTTCGCGCGGCGGCTGATTGCGATCGGCATCGCCGATCGCTCTGACGCGCCGCTGCGCGGCGACAGTGAGGCGGCGGTTTCAGGGGCGCGCTGATGCGAAGCGAGGTGGTCGTCTACATTCCCGCTGCCGGCCATCGCGCCACCGCCGGTATCGCTCGCGGCTCGGCGATAGTCGGTCGACCCGACGCGAGGCGAGGGGAGGTTCGGATCTACTACGAGGGCGCGATTCACGGGCAGAGCGAAATGCGAACGCTCGCCGATCGCGCCGTCTATGCCTGCGGCCGGATGGTGGACAACTACCCGACCGCGGCGGCGATGTCGGTCCCGCGAGAGGCGCTGGTGGCGGTTGGGACCTTCGATCCCTCTGCGAGCGAGATCGTCCTTACCGGCGACCAGTCAGCGGCTGCGGTAGCTGAGTGGCTGGATATGCCGCAGTTCGATCCGACCGAGCTTCGCCGCGGACTGGAGCACCCGCTTACCGTGAGGAGGCTGGCGGAGCCCGAGATCAACGTCGCCCTAAACGGCGACCTCGCCCTGGCTCTGATTTGTCGCAGCGGCCTGCGCCAAGAGGAAGGCGAATGGGTCGGCCCTGACGGGCGGCGCACCGCGGCGATCGCCGAGGCAGTCCTTTGGGCGCTCCTGCGAATTGCAACAGGGCGCTGAGGGCGACGGGCGGATCGTGGCCTATCACCGGCACTGCCGCGAATTCATCTCAAGCCTCCGTTCCGTCGGACCTCTGTGCTTTTCTACGAACAGGCGTTCGCATGGTCTGTGTTCTCACCCAATCTCTCTACAAGCCATCCGGGGCAATCGCTGACCCACGGCCCCTGCCTTCATCGAGCAGTGGGTGGTCGGTTAGACAAGACTCTGGGTTCTCCGGAAATAGCGTCCTCAATGCCCAAGTCGATAGAGACGCGCAACTAGACTGGCGCGTTCCTTGAGCGCCGATCTGTACATCTCCGTAGATGTCGAGGCCGATGGCCCCATCCCTGGGCCCTACTCGATGCTCGCCTTCGGGATGGCGGTAGCTGGTGACTTCAACGGCGAGGTGTTTCGAGTGCCCCCAACAGACCAGTCGAGCTTCTATCGGGAGCTTAAGCCGATCTCCGATCGTTTCGATGCCGAGGCTTTGCGAGTGTCGGGTTTGGATCGGGACCGGCTTCAATTGGAGGGGGTTGAGCCCGACGATGCCATGAGAGAGGCATCGGCGTGGATCGTCGCGCAAGCCGGTGATCGGCGACCGGTGTTGGTTGGTTACCCGGTCGTCTTTGACTGGATGTTTCTGCACTGGTACTTCGTCAATTTCGCCGGCGATTCGCCGTTTGGGTTCTCCAGTGCTCTCGATATCAAGACGATGGTCTTCCCCCGGTTTCGACGACACCTGACCGCTTGGGTCGAAAGACTCAGGCAAGGAGGAGTCGATGCCACCTACCAAGCGTCCATACCCACCAGAGTTCCGGCGTGAAGCAGTTGAGCTGGTCC
>JBAREU010000225.1:0-2198 GCA_049796515.1 Solirubrobacterales bacterium | reverse complement strand
CCGCCGGTGCGCTCAGGTCGATCTGCCAGCTGTAGGTGGCTGGGGTGGCGTCCACGTTGCCGGCTTTGTCGATTGCTTTGACTTCGAAGCTGTGGGCGCCTGCCAGCAGGCCGGTGTATTCGAGCGGTGAGGTGCAGGCGCTCCAGGCTCCGCCGTCGCGGCGGCATTCGAAGGAGGCGATGCCAGAGCCGGTGCCGTCGTTGCCGGTGAAGGTGAAGTTGGCCGTTGCGCTGTTGGCGAGGGCGGCGGGTTTGGTCCCGATCGTGGTGTCAGGGGCAGCGGTGTCGATGACCCAGTTGAAGATCGCCGGCGTCTGATCGACGTTACCCACCTGATCGGTCGCTTTGACCTCGAAGCTGTGAGCACCCTCGGCAAGGGCGTTGTACGTCTTGGGCGAGTTGCAGATCACCCATTCCTCGCCGTCGCGACGGCATTCGAAGGAGGCGATGCCCGAGCCACCGCCGTCGTTGCCGGTGAAGGCGAAAACGGCCCCGGACGTCGGCGAGACCGCGTTCGGTCCGGAGTCGATCTGGGTCTGCGGCGCGGTCGTGTCGATGGTCCAGTTGAAGTTGGCTGGGGTGGCGTCGACGTTGCCCGCCTGGTCGATTGCTTTGACCTCGAAGCTGTGGGCTCCGTCTGGCAGAGAGCTGTACTGCTGCGGCGAGGTGCACACGCCCCAGGCTCCGCCGTCGATGCGGCATTCGAAGGAGACCACGCCCGAACCGCCGGGGTCGGAGCCCGAGAAGGTGAAGTTGGCCGTGGTGCTGGTGCCGAGCGCCGCCGGTTTCGTGTCGATCTGGGTCTCGGGGACTTTGCTGTCGACCGTCCAGCCGTAGGTCGCAGGCGTCGCATCGACATTCGCAGCTTTGTCGATCGCTTTGACTTCGAACGTGTGGGCGCCCTCAGCGAGAGAGGTGTATTCCAGCGGCGAGGTGCAGACGCTCCAGGCGCCGCCGTCGCGGCGGCATTCGAAGGAGGCTATGCCCGATCCGGTGCCGTCGTTGCCGCTGAAGGTGAAGTTTGCCGTTGCGCTGCTGGCGAGCGCGGCGGGTTTGGTGTCGATGGTGGTGTTCGGGGTGGCGGTGTCAACCGTCCAGCTGTAGGTCGCCGGAGTTGCATCCACGTTGCCAGCACCGTCGATCGCTTTGACTTCAACCGTGTGGGCGCCCTCAGCGAGAGAGGTGTACTGCTGCGGCGAGGTGCACACGCCCCAGGCTCCGCCGTCGCGACGGCATTCGAACGAGGCGATGCCCGAGCCGCCTACATCGGATCCGCTGAAGGTGAAGTTCGCGGTTGAGCTGTTGGCGAATGCGGCGGGTTTGGTGTCGATCGTCGTTTCGGGGGCGCCAGTATCAACCGTCCAGCTGTAGGTCGCGGGAGTTGCATCCACGTTGCCGGCACCGTCGATCGCTTTGACTTCGAAATTGTGGGCCCCCTCGGCCAAACCGGTGTACTGCTGCGGCGAGGTGCAGACACCCCAGGCGCCGCCGTCCCTGCGGCATTCGAGAGATGCAACACCCGAGCCACCTACGTCGGAACCCGAGAAAGCGAAGTTGGCCGTGGTGCTGTTGGCGATCGCCGCGGGTTTGGTGTCGATCTGGGTCTCGGGGGCTTTGCTGTCGACAGTCCAGCCGTAGGAAGCTGGACTCGTATCCACGTTCCCCGCCTGATCAATTGCTTTGACTTCGAAGCTGTGGGCGCCCTCGGCGAGCGAGGTGTATTCCTGCGGCGAGGTGCAGGCGCTCCAGGCGCCGCCGTCGCGGCGGCATTCGAAGGAGGCGATGCCCGAGCCGCCTATATCGGATCCGCTGAAGGTGAAGTTCGCGGTCGTGCTGCTTACCAGCGACGCCGGTTTGGTGTCGATCTGGGTCTCGGGAACTTTGCTGTCGACGGTCCAGTTGAAGTTGGCTGGGGTGGCGTCGACGTTGCCGGCCTGGTCGATTGCTTTGACTTCGAACGTGTGGGCGCCCTCAGCGAGGGACATGTATTTGAGCGGCGAGACGCAGGGCTGCCAGTCGTCTGGTTCGGACGAGTCGCGGCGGCACTGGAAGCCGACGACACCGGAACCGCCTGGATCGCTGCCGCTGAAGGTGAAGTTCGCCGTGGTGCTGTTGGCGATCGCCGCGGGTTTGGTGTCGATCTGGGTCTCGGGGGCGTTCGAGTCCTCGACGTAGACGATGGGGGCCGAGCAGGCCGAG
>JBAREU010000224.1:0-5179 GCA_049796515.1 Solirubrobacterales bacterium | reverse complement strand
GGACGACCTGGGCGACCTTGGTGGCGAAGCCGGTGTCGTATGCGGAGGCGCTGATCGCGCCGGGAATGTGGGCCTCGTCGAACTGCTCGTTGGTGCGGGAGTCGACGGCGAAGGCACCCGACGCGATCGCCGCCTCGAAGCGGCGCGGCGTCAACCGCGCCGGCGAGCCGATCGACTCGATCAGCGGGCCGCGGTTGAGCGCGACGATGTGCTCGACGTTGGGCGGCCGCTCGCCGATGCTCGCGACAGCGTCCTCGACGAACGCCTCCTCGTCCTCGATCGCCAGCGCCCGGTTGTGGCGGCGCTCGAAGCCGATCGTCGAAGAGGTCTTGAGGTCGATGCCGGAGCTGCCGCAGAGCGAGCCGCCGAGGTGGCCCGGCCAGACCTCGACCTCGTCGGCCAGGGTCAGCAGCCGCTCGTGCAGCGAGCGGAAGATGCTGGCGGCGCCCTCGCGCGGTTCGACCGCGAGGTCGGGCCGGGCGACGTCGCCGACGAAGAGCGAGTCGCCGCTCAGGACCGCGACCGGGTCGCCGCCGCGCTCGGCGTCGCGCAGCAGGAAGGAGGTGTGCTCGGGCCGGTGGCCCGGCGTGTGGATCGCCTCGATCGAGACGCACTCGCCCAGCTCCAGCTTCCAGCCGTCGGCGAGGGGTTCGTGCTCGTATTCCGCCTCGGCCAGCTCGCTGACGTGGATCGTCGCCCCGGTCGCGCGGGCGAGGCGCCCGTGGCCGGAGACGTGGTCGGCATGGTTGTGGGTCTCCAGCACGTGCTCGATCCGCACCCCGTGGAGGCGGGCGAGGTTGAGATACGGATCGATGTCCCACTGCGGATCGACCACGGTAGCCACTCCCGCGCGGGAATCGCCGACCAGGTAAGAGGCACAGCCGAGATCCTCGTGGATGATCTGCCTGAAAAGCATTTGAGCGAACGGGTACCGTTCGCTCTCAGCGTAGCGGTCGAGGAAGGAGCGGCATGGGAGTCGAAGAGGGGACGTCACTGGAGCGGGAGCTGGCCGAGCTGCTCGAGGTCGAGCGCTTCGAGCCGCCTGCGAGCTTCCGTGGGGCGGCGCTGCTGAGCGATCCCGCCGTATATGAGGAGGCCGCCGCCGACCCGCCCGCTTGGTGGCTGCGGCAGGCGACCGAGCTGCTCGAGTGGGAGCGCGAGCCGAGCGAATCGCTCGACGAGTCCAACCCGCCCTTCTACAGGTGGTTCGCCGACGGGCAGTTGAACGTCTCCGCCAACTGCCTCGACCGCCACGTCGCCGCCGGGCTCGGCGAGCGTGTCGCCTACCACTGGCGCGGCGAGGAGGGGGAGGAGCGCGACGTCACCTACGCCGAGCTGCTCGCCGATACGCAGCGCTTCGCCAACGCCCTGCGCGACCACGGGATCGAGAAGGGCGACGTGGTCGGCATCTACCTGCCGATGATCCCCCAGGTGGTCGTCGCGATGCTCGCCTGCGCCCGCATCGGCGCCGTCCACAACGTCGTCTTCGGCGGCTTCTCGGCGGAGGCGGTGCGCGAGCGGATGGAGTTCTCCGCGGCGAAGGCCCTGATCACCGTCGACGGGGCACGCCGCAAGGGCAGGACCGCGGCGGTCAAGGCCCGGGTCGACGAGGTCATGGCCGACGTCGGCTCGATCGAGACGATCTTCGTCGTCCGCCACACCGGCGAGGAGTGCGAGATGCGTGCGGGGCGCGACGTCTGGTTCGAGGACGCGATGGAGGCAGCCGCGGCCGAGTGCCCGCCCGAGCCGATGGACGCTGAGGACCCGCTTTTCATCCTCTACACCTCCGGATCGACCGCGAAGCCGAAGGGGATCCTGCACACGACCGGCGGCTACCTGACCGGCGTCGCTTGGACCCATCGCCACGTGTTCGACCTGAAGCCGGAGGAGGACGTCTACTGGTGCGCAGCCGACGTCGGCTGGGTCACCGGCCACTCCTACATCGTCTACGGCCCGCTCGCCAACGCGGCGACGAGCGTGATGTACGAGGGGGCGCCGGACTATCCGGACAAGGACGTCTGGTGGGAGACGATCGAGCGCTACGGGGTGACGATCCTCTACACCGCGCCGACGGCGATTCGCGCCTGCATGAAGTGGGGGGTGGAGTATCCCGAGCGCCACGACCTCAGCTCGCTGCGCCTGCTCGGCTCGGTCGGCGAGCCGATCAACCCGAAGGCGTGGCTCTGGTACCACAAGGTGATTGGCGGCGAGCGCTGCCCGATCGTCGACACCTGGTGGCAGACCGAGACCGGCCACATCATGATCTCACCGCTGCCGGGGATCGTCGCGACCAAGCCCGGCTCGGCGACGCTGCCTCTGCCGGGGATCGATGCGGCGGTCTTCGACGAGGCGGGCGAGCCGGTCGAGGGCGGCGAGGGGGTGCTCGTCCTGCGCCGTCCCTGGCCGGGCATGCTGCGCACCCTCTACCGCGAGGAGGAGCGCTTCGTCGAGACCTACTTCTCCCGCTTCGGCCCGCGGACCTACCTGGTCGGCGACGCCGCCCGCCGCGACGAGGACGGGTACCTCTGGGTGCTGGGGCGGATCGACGACGTGGTCAACGTCTCGGGCCACCGCCTCTCCACCGCCGAGGTCGAGTCGGCGATCGTCTCCCACCCGAAGGTCGCCGAGGCAGCGGTGATCGGGCAGAGCGACGAGGACACCGGCCAGGCGATCTGTGCCTTCGTCACCCTCGAAGGCGACCACGAGGGCGACGAGGCGATGGTCGCCGAGCTCGCCGAGCACGTCGCCGCGCGGATCGGCAAACTGGCGCGGCCGAAACGGGTGATCTGGTCCGGCGACCTACCCAAGACCCGCTCCGGCAAGATCATGCGCCGCCTCCTGCGCGACATCGCCGAGGGCCGCGAGTTGGGCGACGTCACCACCCTGCGCGACCCCGACGTGATGCGAGAGCTGGAGGCGAAGATCGCCGCCCGCAGCGACGCCGAAGGCTGAATCAGCGGGTGCGCTGGTCGACCATGCGCTCGACCGCGAGCTCCAGGGCCTCTAGCTGCTCGCGGACGGCGTGCAGCTCGCGCAGGGCGATCGCCTCGGCTGAGAGCTGCTCGGCCTCCAGCTCTTCCTCGACCTCGGCGATTTCCGGGCCGAGGAAGCGCTGAGCGAAGGAGCCGGTGAGCAGGGCGACGAAGCCGATGCCGACGATCAGGATCGCGGTGGAGACGACCTCGCCGCCGGTCGTCGTCGGGTAGATGTCCGAGCCCAGCGTCGTCATCGTCGTCACCGCCCAGTAGATCCCGTCCCAGGTGTCGAGGTGTTGGTTCTGCTTCTCAAAGGCCTCGAACAGCGCCCCGCCGCCGATCGCGGTCAGCACGGCGAGCAACATTGCGTAGCGCACCCCCTCAAGTGAGAAGACCTCACGCGAGACCTGCGCCAGGCGGAGCAGGCGCAGGAGGCGGAGCAGGCGCAGGACACGGAGACCCTGCAGGCCAGGGGGCAGCACGGGGGGAGTGAGGAAGACGATGACCAGGCTGAGCTGGTGATGCCGCAGCCAGAGCCGCCGATTGGGGACGACAGCCAGCATCACGACCAGCTCGATCGCGAAGGCGATCCAGGTGACCCAGTTGAGGATGCCCGCGACCGCCTCGAGCCAACCACCCGGCTGCGACTCAGTGATCGCCACCATCGGCAGCGTCAGCGCCGCCGCGATCAGCATCGGCGTGTTGAGGATTTCGGCGACGCGCGTGCTGCGCGCGTCCATCCCCGGCTCGTAGCGGATCAGCTGCTCGGTTGCCTCAGCGCTCATCCGCGCCTACTTCGACGCCCAGGTCCGGTCGCCTACCGCGGGCGATCGCCTTCCGGTGTTCCTTTTCCACGGTATAGGTGGATTGCGAACACCGGGAAGATAGTTTGCTAAACTAATTACCAAGGCTAATGACTTATATCGCTGCCGATACCTCGCTCACCGATTCCGCCTCGCGCCTGCGGATGGCGATCGTGCGGACCTCGCGACGGTTGCGGCAGGAGGCGGCCGGGGCGGTGGGGGAGTTGACGCCGACCGCGGCGGCGGCGCTGGCGACCGTGGAGCGGCACGGGCCACTCACCCCCAGCGAGCTTGCCGAGATCGAGCGGGTGAAGCGGCCGACGGCGACGCGCACGCTGCGCGTCCTCGATGAGGCCGGCCTGGTCGAGCGCGCACCCGACCCCGAGGACGGGCGCAGCGCTCTGGTCAGCATTACCGCGGTGGGCCGGGAGCGGCTGCGCCGCTTGCGCGGCCGCAAGAACGCCTACCTGGCGCGCCGCATGCGCGACCTGCCAACTGAGGATCTGGAGACGCTCGACCGCGCCGCCGAGGTGCTGGAGCGGATCCTCGAGGACGAGCGACGTTGAGCGCCGCGGTGCTGCGCAGCTTCCACTCCCTCACGGTCCCCAACTACCGCCGCTACTTCCTCGGCCAGCTCGTCTCGCTCTCGGGCAACTGGATGCAGATAGTCGCCGCCGTCTGGCTGGTCCTCGAGCTCACCGGCAGCGGCGTCGCGGTGGGCTTCGTCACCGCGTTGCAGTTCCTGCCGATGCTGCTCTTCGGCGCCTGGGGCGGTCTGCTCGCCGACCGCATCCCGAAGCGACGCTTGCTGATCGCCACCCAGGTGCTGATGGCGCTGCCGGCCGTCGGCCTGCTCGCGGTCAGCGCCGCCGGTGTGGTGACGCCGGCGATGGTCTACGTGGCTGCTTTCGCCCGCGGCGCAGTTCTCGCCGTCGACAACCCCACCCGGCAGAGCTTCGTGATCGAGCTGGTCGGGCCCGAGCGCGTCGTCAACGCGGTCAGCCTTAACAGCGTCCTGGTGCAGACGGCGCGCGTTCTCGGGCCCGCCTTGGCTGGCGTGCTGATCGCCACCGTCGGTGTCGTCCCTTGCTTCGCGCTCAACATCCTCACCTTCGTCGCGATGATCGCCGCCCTCTGGCTGATGGATCCGGCTACGCTCGACACGCCGCCGGTCGTTGCCCGCGAGCGCGGCGCGATCCGTGCCGGACTGCGCTACGTGCGCCGGACTCCGGAGCTGGCCGTGCCGCTTGCCCTGATGGCGCTGGTCGGCACCTTCGGCTTCAACTTCCAGGTTGTCCTGCCACTGCTCGCGACCTTCAGTTTCGAGGGCGGAGCGAGTGCCTACGCAGCGCTGGTCACCGCGATGGGCGTCGGCTCGGTGGCGGGTGCCCTGATCACCGG
>JBAREU010000223.1:0-1984 GCA_049796515.1 Solirubrobacterales bacterium | reverse complement strand
GCACCCGGTCCAGCCAGCCACCGCGATAACCGGACACCAGGCCGAGCACGACACCGAGCAGCAGCGAGATGATCAGCGACAACACGATCACCATCAGCGCGGTGCGGGCGCCGTAGATCACCCGCGAGTACACGTCCTCGCCCCGCACCGAGGTGCCGAACCAGTGCTGCGCCGACGGTGCCTGCTGGCGCACGAATTCGACGCCGTCCGCGCTGGTCTGGGCGAAGCCGTATCTCGCCAGCAGCGGCGCGAAAAGCGCCACCAGGATGAAGCCCGCGACGAGCACCAACCCGAGGACGAGGGTGGCGCGTTGCAGCCCGTGGGTGGAACGCAGCAGCCCCAGACCCGGGAACGCGCGGCTCTTCGGCTGTTCGACGACGAGCCTGTCGGCGCCCGCGGCGATTGTCATCTCCTAGAACCTCACCCTCGGGTCGATGAGCGCCACCGCCAGGTCGATCACGAAGCTCATCACCGCCACGACGATCGCGATCACCGTCACGATGCCCTGCACCGCGACGAAGTCGCGCGCCGAAAGATAGCGCGCCAGTTGTAGTCCCAGCCCGTTCCATTCGAACGTGGTCTCGGTGAGCACCGCGCCGCCGAGCAGCAGGGCGATCTGCATGCCCATCACCGTCACCACCGGGACGAGCGCGTTGCGGAACGCGTGGCGGCGGGTCACGACGCCGTACGAGAGCCCGCGGGCGCGCGCCGCGTCGACATACCCGGCGCGCAGGGTCTGCAGCATGTTCACCCGGACCAGGCGGAGGAACACGCCGGCGGTCAGCAGTCCGAGGGCCAGAGCGGGCAGCACCGCGTGTTTGAGAACGTCGACGATGTAGGTGCTGTTGCCGTAGAGGATGGCGTCGACGATCGCGATGTGGGTCTGCGGTCGCACGCCGGCCAATGCGATCTCGGTGGACGCACTGAAGCGGCCGGACGCGGGCAGCCAGCCCAGCTTCACCGAGAACAGCAGCTTGAGCAGCATGCCGACGAAGAACACCGGGGCGGCGTAGAACAGCACCGCCAGCAGCCGCAGGACCACGTCGGGCACGCGGTCGCGGTGCGTTGCGGCAAACAGCCCCAACGGGATTCCGACGATCATCGCGACCAGCAGGGCCCACAGCGCCAGCTCCAGGGTGGCGGCGCCGTTGACCACGATCAGGTCGCTGATCGGGCGTCTGTCGGTCAGCGTGGTGCCGAAGTCGCCGCGGAACAGGCCGGTGAGATAGTCCCAATACTGTGACAGCAGCGGACGGTCGAACCCCGCCGCCGCCTTGCGCACGGCGATCTGCGCCGGGGTGAGTCGGCCGCCGGCGGACGCGGTGATCGGGTCCCCGATACCACGCATCAGGAAGAACACCAGGGTGACCAGGATCCACGCGGTCGGGATGATCAGCAGTGCCCGCACGCCGAGATAACGGGCCAAGGCGCCGTAGCGGGTCTGCCCGCCGGCACGCTTGGTCGGTTCCGGGGCGGCGGCCGGCGCCGCCTCCGTGGTGGCCGTCATGCCGCCTTCTGCACCGAGTTCCGCAACGGCGCGAACTCGAACTTGAACGACTTGTCAAGGGTGACGCCCTCAATGTCCTTGCCCGCCACGGCGATCTGCTTTCCGGTCAGCAGCGGGATCGTCGACAGGTAGTTGTTGGCCATTTCGTCCTGGATTTTGGTGATGATCGCTGCCCGCTTGGCCGGGTCGGGCTGCGTCGCTTCGTCGGTGATGAGCGCGGTGATCTCCGGATTCTCGAAGTGGTTGCCCAGGAAGTTGTCCGGGGTGAAGAACGGCGTCAGGTAGTTGTCGGCGTCGGGGAAATCGGGGAACCAGCCGAGCTGGTAGAGCGGGTAGGCATCCTTGACCCGTTCGGCGGTATAGGTCACCCATTCGGTGGATTGCAGATTGACCCGGACCAGCCCGGTGGCGTCGAGCTGGCCCTTGATCGCGGCGTATTCCTCCGACGACGACACCCCGTAGTGGTCGGGGTTGTAC
>JBAREU010000222.1:0-49490 GCA_049796515.1 Solirubrobacterales bacterium | reverse complement strand
ACCCGCGCCTGCGCCCCGCAGCCCTGGCCCAGATCGAGAGCCTGCAGGCGGCGACCGCGGAGCGGCTGGCACGGAGCTACCTGGACGACGCCGGGACGGCGACCTTCAGGGTCATCGTCGACCCGCTCGTCACTTGGATCTGGCTCGGTGCGCTGATCGCCCTGACCGGGGCGCTGATCGCGCTCTGGCCGTCCCGCTCCGCCCGCCGCCGCCCGGCGGCCGACACCGAGCTGGAGGCGCTGAAGGAAGCCAAGTACCGAGAGATCCGCGACGCCGAGCTCGACCACGCGGCGGGCAAGCTCTCCGATGAGGACTTCGCGCTGCTCGATGCCGAGCTACGCAAGGAGGCGGTCGAGATACTCGACCGCGCCAGCGGCAACGGCGCAGCCGCGTCGCGGCCCACCGAGTCCGTCTAGATCTTCAGCAGCACCAGGGTGTTGATGACGAAGAGGATCGAGAAGAAGATCGTCGCCCGGTCCAGGTTGCGCTCGACCATCGAGCCGCCGCCGAAGGAGCTACCGCCGCCGCCGATGCCGAAGGCGCCGGAGAGACCCGCGTCTTTGCCCGAGTGCAGGAGCACGAGGAAGATCACGATGCAGGCGATGATGACCTGGACCAATGCCAAGAACGTGTACACGGGGCAGATGGTAGCGGTCCTGAGGCGGAGGTGGTCGTGGACAGAACGAGGGCGAGTGTTGCACTAATTGACAAATTAGGCTAATCTGTCAACTACGCAGACGATCTCTAGCGATCTGACAAGGAGGATGCCCGTGGAGGCAACCGCTCACGAACATCACCATGCAGCCGACGTCGATCTGAATCCCGCCACCTGGACCGACCCGAAGCGCTACGCCTGGCTGCTGGGATTGATCGTGCCGCTGTTGCCGTTCATCGCCTGGGGCCTTGTGACCCTGACCGGCCTCGGTGTCTTCTGGTTCTACGGGCCCTTCCTCGTCTTCGTCATCTTCCCCCTGCTCGACGTCCTCGTGGGGGTAGACGCCGAGAACCCGCCCGACAGCATCATCAAGTGGCTCGAACAGGACCGCTACTACCGCTGGTGCACCTACGTCTTCATCCCGGTCCAGTATGCGGGGCTCGTCTTCGCCTGTTGGCTCTGGGCAGACGGCGGCCTCTCGACCGTCGACAGCATCGGCCTGGCGCTGACGATGGCGATGGTCAGCGGCATCGCGATCAACACCGCGCACGAGCTCGGCCACAAGCGCGCCGACCTGGAGAAGTGGTTGAGCAAGGTCGCCCTCGCGCAGAGTGGTTACGGCCACTTCTTCATCGAGCACAACCGCGGCCACCACGTCCGCGTAGCCACCCCCGAGGACCCGGCCAGCGCCCGTCTGGGGGAGAGCTTCTGGGCCTTCCTGCCGCGCACCGTCTGGGGCAGCCTCAGCTCGGCCTGGGGGCTCGAGCGGGCACGGCTCGAGCGCGGCGGCCACTCGGTCTGGTCGATCCACAACGACATCCTCCAGGCCTGGGCGATGACGGTCGGGCTCTTCGCCCTACTCGCGGTCGTCTTCGGCCCCGTGGTCCTGCCCTACCTGCTGCTGCAGGCCGTGCTCGGCTTCTCCCTGCTCGAGGTCGTCAACTACCTGGAGCATTACGGCCTCATGCGGCAGAAGAAGGAGGGCGGCCGCTACGAACGCTGCCTCCCCCAGCACAGCTGGAACAGCAACAACGTCGCCTCCAACGTTCTGCTCTACCACCTGCAGCGCCACAGCGACCACCACGCCAACCCGACCCGCCGCTACCAGGCGCTGCGCCATGTCGACGAGGCGCCGCAGCTGCCGACCGGCTACGCGGGGATGATCCTGCTCGCCTGGTTCCCGCCGATCTGGCGCCGGGTGATGGACCGGCGCCTGCTCGACCACTACGGCGGCGACCTCAGCCGCGCCAACATCGAGCCGCGAGCGCGCCGCCGCGTGCTCGCCCGCTACGGGACGGCGGCGTCGTGAGCGCCTTCCGCTGCCCCGGCTGCGGCTACGTCTACGACGAGGACGCCGGCCACCCGCGCGAGGGCTTTCCGCCGGGGACGCCGTGGAGCGAGGTCCCGGACGAGTGGCACTGCCCCGACTGCGGCGTGCGCGACAAGGTCGACTTCGAGCCGGTCGACGAGGGAGACGCGTGACCGCCTCTACTGCGACGATTGGCGCCGTGGAGGCGCGGACTCCCTATCCCCAGGCGGCGCGGCAGCTGTTGCGCGAGACCCTTTTTGCCGCGGCCCGCGACGAGGTGCAGCAGCGCGCCTGGTCGGAGATCACGATGGCCGAGATCGCCGCCGCGGCGGGCGTCAGCCGCCAGACCCTCTACAAGGAGTTCGGCAGCCGCGACGAGTTCGCCCAGGCGCTGGTCATCCACGAGGGGGAACGCTTCCTCGACGCGGTCGACACCGCGGTGCGCGCCCACCTCGACGACCCGCGCGCCGCCGTAGGCGCCGCCCTCGAGACCTTCCTGCGCACCGCCGGCAAGGACCCTCTGGTCCGCATCCTGCTCAGCGACGACGGCAGCGCCGGCCTGTTGCCCTTCGTCACCACCCAGGGCATGCCGGTCGTCCAGTGGGCGACCGCCCGCCTGACGGCGACGATCGAGCAGGGCTGGCCGCAGGCCCCACCGCGGAAAGCACGCCTCCTGGCCGAGGCCCTCGTCCGCCTGGCGATCAGCCACGTCACCGCCCCCGGCGACTCACCCGAGGCCACCGCCGCCCACACCGGCGAGCTCCTCGGCCCCTTCATCGACGAGGCGCTGGGCCAAAGCGCCTAGCGCCTCCGCGGGTGGCCGTGGCCGGCTCTACTGGCGCGGGCGCTTGCCGTGGTAGACAACGAAGATCTGGTTGAAGCCCTGGCGCTCGTAGAAACGGTGGGCGTCGAAATTGGTCGTCGTGGTGGTGATCGCCATGTCGTCGACGCCCAACTCGGCAAGGCGATCCCAGGCCGCCTCGATCAGGGCGGCACCCACGCCGGTGCCGCGGTGGTCGGGCAGCACCGAGAGGGTCTCCAGCTCGCCCGCACGCTCGCCGGTCTGCCATGAGGCATAGCCGGGGCCGACGGTGACGAAGGCGTAGCCGACCGGACCGTCGGTGTCCTGGGCGATGACGAAGAAGGTCTCCGGGTCCTCGAGCCAGCGGACGTACTTGGAGCGACGCACCCGCCAAGCCTCGCCGAGCTCCCGCTTCGGCGTCTGCGGATCCAGCTCCGGCGTGATCCGCGCGTGGTGCTCCTGCAGGGCGTTCCACAGCGGCTCGACCGCGTCGAGCTCCTCGACGCTGTCGGCGTAGCGCAGCGCTATCGCCTGCTCGCCCCGACTCATTCGCCGAGGAAGGAGGCGATCAGGCCGGCGAGCTGCTCGGGCTCCTGGGCCATGAAGGCGTGCCCGCAACCATCGAAGCGTTCGACCCGGCAGTTCGGCCAACGCAGGGCCAGTCGGTCGGTGTTCGCGGGCGCGATGACGATGTCCTCGCTTCCGCAGACGGCGAGGACGGGCAATTGAGAGACCTTTTCGAGACGGGTCGGATCGACTCCGCCCCAGGCGCCGATCGCCGCCTGCTGGGCCTGCAGTGCAGCCGGCGACAGCTCTGCTCGGTCCGCGGCCACGACGTCGCCGATCTGCCGGTCCATCTCGGGTGCCACGTCGGGCGGGAAGAGCAGTGCGATCAACCGCGTTGCCTGCTTGCGCGGCGAGCCCGAGTGGTCGATGAGCCGCGCGAAGGCGTCCGGATCCGACGGGACGGACGCCGAGCCGCCCGGGTTGGTGGCGAGCAAGACGAGCGCCTCGACGCGGCCTGGAGCCCGTGCCGCCAGCGCCTGGGCGATGAAGCCGCCCATCGACCAGCCGGCCACAGGCAACCGGTCGATCTCCAGCGCGTCGAGCAGAGCCTCAACGTCGGCTGCCATCGCGTCGATCGTCAGCGGCTCATCCAGCTCACCTAGCTCGGAGTCGCCGATGCCGCGATTGTCGGGACAGATCACCTCGAACGATTGCCCCAGCGCCGCGAGGAACTGCGGGTCCCAGCCTGCCGCGGCGCCCGAGTAGCCGGTGATCAGCACCAGCGGCGGGCCTTCGCCGACAGATCGCCAGGCCAGCCGCCGTCCGTCGATCTCGATCGAATCGCTGCGTTCGGCGACTTGCTCCATGGCGCGCAGTATCCCAGCGAGGCTCAGACCTCGACCAGCAGGGTCACCGGTCCGTCGTTGACCAGGGCAACGCCCATGCAGGCACCGAAAACTCCCTTCTTCGCGCCGAGGCGCTCGCAGAAGCGGTCATACAGCGGCTCGGCCTGCTCGCCCGCCGCCGCCGCGACGTAGCTGGGCCGGTTGCCCTTGCGGGCGTCGCCGTAGAGGGTGAACTGGCTGACGCAGAGCACCTCGCGCTTGCCGAGCGGCTCGTTCATGCGGCCCTCGGCATCGTCGAATATGCGCAGCGCCCGCACCTTCGACGCCAGCCGGTCCGCCTGCTCGGCCCCGTCCTCGCGGCCGACCCCGAGCAGGACCAGCATGCCGGGGCCGATCTGCGCCACCCGCTCGCTCTCGACGTCTACCGCCGCCTGGCTGACCCGTTGCACCAGCGCCCTCATCGGTCCCTTCCCGGCATCGGGGCCAAACCTATAGCGCGGCCTGGCAGCGGTCCACGCTAGCGTTGTCGCTTGAGCCGATGACCGACTCGATCCAACGCCACCCCGGATCGCCCGACGAGCGCGCCGCCGCCGGCAGGGAAGCACGCTCCACCGCGCCGCGCTCCTCCCATGCCGAGTGGGAGCCGGCCGGCGACCGGCCGCAACCGATCGACCTGCTCGAGCGGCAGGCCGCCTCGCGCGTGGGGCAGCTCGTGCCGCTGCGCTACGACCGCATGCTGGCCTCGCCCTTCGCCTTCTACCGCGGCGCCGCGGCGGTGATGGCGGCCGACCTCGCCGGCACGCCCCGGTCGGGCTTCGAGACGCAGCTCTGCGGCGACGCGCACCTCTCCAACTTCGGTGCCTTCGCCTCGCCCGAGCGGCGGCTCGTCTTCGACCTCAACGACTTCGACGAGACCTTGCCGGGTCCCTGGGAGTGGGACGTGAAGCGGCTCGTCTCCAGCTTCTCCCTGGCCGGCCGCGATCGCGGCTGCGACCGGCGCGAACGGCGTCGAATCGTCGTGGCTGCGGCGCGCGAATACCGCGAGACGATGCGGCGGCTGGCCGCGATGGGCAACCTCGAATCCTGGTACCAGCAACTCGATGCGGAGTCGATCGCCGAGCGCTGGGCGGGGGCGGTGGGGGAGAAGCAGCGGCGGGCCTTCGAGCGCGGGGTGGCGAAGGCGCGGGCCAAGGACAGCGCCCGCGCCTTCTCGAAGCTGGTCGAGGAGGTCGACGGGAAGCTGCGCATCGTCAGCGACCCGCCGCTGATCGTGCCGATCGGCGAGCTGGCCGCGGAGGAGGCGGAAGGGGTCGACGTCGAAGCGCTGGTGCTCGCCGTCCTCTCCGACTACCGCGACTCGCTCGACTTCGAGCGCCGCGCGGTGCTCGACGGCTACCGCCTCGTTGACGCCGCCTTCAAGGTCGTCGGGGTGGGCAGTGTCGGCACGCGGGCCTGGATTGCGCTGATGCTCGGCCGCGATCGGAGCGATCCGCTCTTCCTCCAGGTCAAGGAGGCGCAGCGTTCGGTGCTGGAGCCCTACACCGCGCCGAGTCGCTTCGAGCACCAGGGCGAGCGGGTCGTCCACGGGCAGCGGCTGATGCAGGCGGCGAGCGACATCATGCTCGGCTGGGTGCGGGCCAAGGGGCTCGACGGCCGCCACCGCGACTTCTACGTGCGCCAGCTCTGGGACTGGAAGGGCTCAGTCGAAGTCGAGTCGATGGACGCGCGCGGCCTCGCCGCCTACGCCGAGATCTGCGGCATGACCCTGGCGCATGCCCATGCCCGCGGCGGCGACCGGATCGCGATCGGCGCCTACCTCGGCAAGAGCGACGTCTTCGACCAGGCGATCGCCGAGTTCGCCGAGACCTACGCCGACCAGAGCGAACGCGACTACGAGTCCCTGCGGGCGGCCGTCGCCGCGGGGCGGGTCGGGACGACGGCGACGACGAGCTAAGGGCCGGCGGGGCGCTGGACGACGTTCATCAGCGGCTCTCCCGCGAGCAGGCGCTCGACCTGATCCCCCACGAATTCCCAGGAGCGCCGGTAGCGTCGCGGCGTGTCCCCCGCCATATGCGGCGTGAGCAATAGGTTGGGCGCGCGCCAGAGCCTGTTGTCCGGGGGCAGAGGCTCGGGGTCGGTGACGTCGAGCGCGGCACGGATGCGTCCCTCATATAAGGCTTCGGTCAAGGCCTCCTGGTCGACGAGTCGTCCCCGACCGGCGTTGACGAGCAGGCTGCCCGGCTTCATTGCGCTCAGCAGCTCGGCGCCGAACATACCCTCGGTCGCCGGGCTAAGCGGCACCAGCAGGAGGACGATGTCGGCCTCTCGAACGAGATTGGGCAGGTCGCCGGCCGGGTACACCCCGGGGCGGGCATTGCGCGCGACCGGCAGGATGCTGACGTCGAACGGCTCCAGACGCCGCTCCACCGCGACCCCAATTGAGCCATACCCGACGATCAACAGGGTGGAGCCTTCGAGGTCGCCGGCGTACGGCGGTTGCCATGTCCCCTTGGCGACGACATCCCGCCACTGCGCCTCTCCCTGCGCTCGCAGGTGATCGGGCAGCCGTCGCTGCATCGCCAGGACGACGCCAAGCACCCACTCGGCGACGGCGGCGTCATGGGCGCCGCGCGAGTTGCAGACCGAGACCCCCTCGGGAGCGTGGGGGAGGAGCCACTCGACACCGGACTCGAGCGCCTGCACGAGGCGCAATCCGGACATGCCGGGCAGCGCATCGAGCACCCTCCGGCTGCGGTAGGGAGGCACCAGGACCTCGACTCGCCCGAGGCCGGGATCGTCGCCTGGACGCTGCGGCACCGGCACAGCCTCGACGCCATCGGGGAGCACGAGAGCGTCGCGCTCGGGTCGCTCCGCCAGCCAGATCAGCATCGACTGAAGCCTAGGGAGCGACGCTCCCATTGGCGTGGGTGCATTCCCTACGGCGCTTTGACCGAGTCCTTCGGCGATTCGAACGCTGCCAGCGCGACGGTTGTCGTGATCGGCGTCTCGCCCGATTTGGCGAGGCGGAGCTCGGCGCTCTCCTGCTCGTCGAAGATGAACGCGAAGAGTTTGTCGACCGCGGTCGTGACCTTCTCCCAGCCGGACTGATCTAGTCGAAGCAGGAACCAGCTCAGGTGATTGTCGGTTCGGGCCTCGAACGTACCCGCCTCGATCGCCTCTGTGACCTGTTCGGATAGCTGGTCGAAGGTCCTCCAGCTGTAGGTGGCCTTGATCGAGTCCGGCACGTCGGACCAGGCGCTGTTGTCGAAGATCGCCGGTCCGGTCGCGCGGTAGAAGTGCTCGGTTGCGCCGCGGCGCCTACCTCCCGTTTTCTCATCCGTTTTCCTTAGCCAGCCAATCTCCGTGAGCATCTTGAAGCGCCGGCGGACGCTGCCGAGGGAAGCGCCGCCGAACTCACCGTGAAACTGCGGCGCGCTCATCTCCCGCAGGTTCAGCTCTGCGACGATCTTCAGGCAGACGGAGTCGGCAAATACCTTGGAGACGCGCAGCGGAAAGGGCATCGCCGAGTCCTTACCCTCTGCCAGGCTGGGCCGGAGCCGCTCCTCGCCGGGCCGGTGGGAGCGCGGCGGCGATTCGAACGCCGCCAGGGCGACCGTGGCCAGCATCGGCTTCTCTTCGGACTCGAAGATGCGGAGTTTGGCGTCGTCCTGCTCCTCGACGAGCGATTCGAACAGCTCATCGACAGCCGCGATCACACGCTTCCAGCCGATCTCGTCGAGGAGGAGGGGGGTCCAGCTGAGGTGGCTGTCGGGGCGTGCGTCGAGGGTGCCTGCCGCCAGCGCCTGCCGCACCCGCTCGGCAAGCTGATTGAAGGTTCTCCAGCTGAATGCGACGCGGATCGAGTACGGCACCATCGACCAGGTCTCGTTGTCGAAGATGGCCAGTTCGGTAGCGCGGTAGAAGTGCTCGGTCGCTCCGCGGCGCCGTCCTCCCGACTCGCTCCGCATGAACTTCAGCCAGCCGTACTCGGCGAGCCTTTTGAAATGACGATCGACCCGGGAAATCGAGCCGCCGCCGAACTCCGCGTAGAACTGGCTCGCGCTCATTTCCCGCATGTAGAGCTCGGTGACGATCTTCAACCGCAGCTCGTCGGCGAAGACAATCGCCAGACGTCGCAGGTAAGACGCCCTCGAGTCAATGCTCGTCCGTGCTTTGGCTACACGATTCCTCTCTGAATGCTTGTTTTTCATTGAGCGTCTGAAGTCTATGTAGTTATCCAAACGAAACTTAAGCCGTACCCCTTCCGGCCGCGCGCTACATTCAGTCGCTCCGAATTTCCTTACTAAAAATGGGAGGAGGTGAGGAGATGAAGCTCGCAGCGACCCAGGCAGCCGCGCCGGTCCTCTCGATCCGGAAGTCCGGCTGATCGCGCTCAACGGCATGAGCCGGGCTCCAGTCCCTGGCGGCGGGGGCCCGGCTTCTGCTTTCGCAGCTACGAGGAGAGGATCGCGAGCTGGCCCAACTCAAACGCCATCGCGACTCTAGACATTGGTCACCGGCGCGCTCGTGGAGTCCTGGCTGCGCATCAGATCATAGGCGCGCTTGACCCGTGCTGCGTCGTCTGGGTCCCTGAGGTACACGGGCGTGATCATCGGGGTGCGCAGCCGGCGCGCGAAGTAGATGGCCCGCCGAGGAACATCGCGGCGGCAAACGATCGTCATATGGCGATTGTGCCGCCAGGGATCGATCGGAAGCAGCGTCAGCCGGTCGCCGTACTCGTGGTCCAGCTCTTCGCTCTTGAAGTCGAAAGCGGTGATCACCTCAACCCGATCTTGTTTAGAGAGCAGGTCGAACATCGTCTTGTCCCTCAACAGCCATTCGCCGGTCTCGCAGCTGATGTAGACCTCGTCCTCCGGCTTGAGTCCCTTGAAGAGGCCGATCGTGAAGAGCCTCAGAGAGGTGATCGTCGGCAAGGTCAGCGGGTGGTCGAATGCCTTTGCGCACACCTGGTCGTCGGTGGCGTCGATTTCCACCTCGGAGCCCTCCTGCAGGTTCTTCAGCGCGCGGGAGAGGCGGCGTTCGGTTCGCCTTCGGTCTTTGCCCACGTGCATGCTCAAATGTTCGGCCAGCGCTTTCGGCACAAACTCACGCAGCGCCCACTTTCCGTTGTCGAGATTGAGGGTTGGGCCGGCGGAGGGCTTGCACAGCGACGGTTGGGACTCCGCGACGTCCGGCAGCCATTCGTGCTCGTCCAAGCCCCCGGCCACCCGCAGGGTGTTCCAATTTTGCAGCTCGAAGTCCCGCCCTTCATGCCGGTATAGCTCGAAGTAGGTCCCGCAGCGGTCGACTGCCAACCACGAGAGTTGCGCCAGTCCCCGCGCCTTGGCGCCCGAGAAGGCCAGCTCGATGATCGTGCGTTGCCGGAGGTAGTCGACGTAGTCTTGCCGCCAGCGTTTGGGATCCTGCGTCCAGCGGCTAAGCGTCGCCTCGGGTCCCAGGATCTCGGCCACCGCCTCGTGCCGATCGACCGATCGGAAGCGAACGAGGCTCGCGAGGAACCGGGACTCCATGTTCTCGCCCGAACGGGCCTCGATCTCGTGGACGAGCTGCTTTAGCCAGCGATCGCAGGTGGCCTTTGCCCTGCTGGTCAGTTCGTCCGCCGGCAGGTCGAAAGTCGGCGCTTCGCGCTTCTCGTCTTTATGGAAGGAGTCCGGGAGCGGACTTTTGCGCTCAGAGCCGATCGCCACTTGGACGGTGTCGCTGATCGACTTCGGGCTGAGGTCATAGATCTCTAGCTGCTCCGGGATTCGCAGTAGGCGATGGAGATCGAACCCGGTCATCGACGACCCGACGTTCACGACCACCGTCAGGTCGCTCTCGAGGAGCTCCTCCACCACTTGCATCAGTTTCTGCGGAAGCTTGTAGTAGGCCTCGCGGGTTAGGCGAAGGCTGTCGGGCTCGGTAGCCGTGCCGTGCAGCTTGATGTAGATCGGCACGTATTCGGACGAGTCGGCATTGCTCTCGACGCCGAGGCAGTCGCGCTCGGAGACGATTCTGCGGTATCCGTTCTTGCCCAGCTCGTCGTCTAGCGACTGGTCCAAGAGCTCATCGAAGTTGAAGCTGATTATCGCATCGAGGAAGCGATGCTTGAGCAGATGGGCCAGCAGCTCGTATCCGAGGATCGTCGGATGCCTGTAGGCGTACCAATCCGAGATCGTTTCGCGAACATGCTGGGTGATCTCAGGCGTTCGACTCAGCGCTGCCAGGCGCGTCTCGAAGTCCTCGGCATACAACCCGTAGACGCGCTGCAGTCGAAACAGCTCGGCCTTGCGCTCTTTTTCCTGGCTCGAGAAATGGTCCTCTAGCTGAGTTGCCAGTTCATCTCCTCGCTTGAGCAGCGGCGCGCTTGCACCAGCGCCGACGACGGCGATACAGCGGACGCGTTTCTCGAGAAGCTGCTCTTGGGCCCGATCTCGCTGAAGTTCGTGCCGAACTTTTGGCTGGGGAACGGAAATGCGCAAGTGACGGACTATCAAGCGGTCCGCCAGTTTCGTCAGTTCAATTGCTTTGGGCTGAGGTGACACCTATAACTCCCTGTCTGCGATTGTCACTTCACCCAGGTGATCCCCTTTGTCACGACCCCGCCTCCCTGTGCAGGGAGCTCTATCCCACAGTGAACGCAATCGCAATCACGTTAGTGAGAAGGATGACCTGAGCAAACGGGTATTGCTAGTCATATCACCTACGCCGGAACGAAATTGCATACACATTTCAGTTCGCCATGTGGCTGAATGGAGTCGAACCATCACGGGTGCTTCCACCCACAAGGCCCTCAGGCTGAGTCCGTGCCGCATAGCAGAGCGAAAATGGCCTATAAGCCAGATCGAATCCGGCTGTGACCGGCTGAATCCGGCTATTTCGGGGTTGGCTGCGCACCACTGGCGCACGGCCAGTCTCGCGGGGGCCTGCCGATCACCCGGTTATCATTTCCGTCGTGACGACCCGAGACAAGGCTCACTCAGTTCTGGATCACTTGCCCGACGACCGCGTAGATGCAGCGCTGGCTGCCCTTGAGGCGGTGGAGGGCCGGGATACCTCTGTAGAGGCGATCCTCGCTCGGCACGGCGAGGAGCGTCTTAGTCCCGAGGAGTTCGACCAGCACTTCGGCTCGCTGCCGACTGACGACGAGGGCTGAGCATGGCCGCAGGGCGGCCGGAGCCGATCTTTCCGGTTGGCTTCGATGAAGACGCCCTCGCCGAGGACCTTGAGCGGTTGCCCACGAGCGCCGAGATTGCGCTCCGCGAGTTTCGCAAGGAGCTACAGCGGGAAGGCGGCATCTCGCAATCCCGACTCAAGGCATGCCGCGACGAAGCTCAGGATGGCACGATGCTTGGCGGCTGCGTCAAGACCTATGTTCCGTGGCCGGACGGCCGCTTCGGCGCTGTGTTCGTCGCCGTGAAACATCCGAATCGCCCAATGGCCCTACGAGCTTTCGCATTCGGCATTCGCCATCACCCTCGCGAGTCGAACGCCGAAACCGTCTACGAAGTCGCCCATCGGCGACTCAGCAGCCCATCCACCTAACGTCTCTTGGCGCAGGGCAGCACGGCGTAAAGGTGCCCGCATGCAGGGTCAATAGAGAACGTCCCTAGGAGGTTTGACTCAGTACGGCGACGTAGGTCGGCGGTGGGGAGAGGGCAGTGCCGTGGGCGGGCAAGGTCGCTCTTAACGCCGCAGCGCCAGTGGATAATCCCAGCCATGACCGACGAGGGGACAGCTGTTGTCACGCAGATCGCAGCCGATGTGAGGCAGGTAAGCGTCGGCGAGCCCTTCAAGTCCCACGTCTACTTGATCGACGGTCCCGACGGACCGGTCGCCTTCGACGCTGGTGTCAAGGGCACCGGCCCAGCGATCCTCGCTGCCGCAGGTGGGCACCTTGACTGTGTGATCCTCAGCCACAGCCACGTCGATCACCGAGGGGCGGCGAACGAACTCGGCGCGCCGGTCTACTGCCATCCGAATGAGGTCGTCGATGCCGAAGGCGACGCCGGCCGCAGCTACACCGACTACAGCCTCATCGAGAGCGATCTGGTCCGCGAAGCGCTCCCGCGACTACACGCCGTTTGGGACGGAGGACCGGTGCAGATTGCAGGGACGGTCGATGTCGGCGAGCGGATCGCCGGCTTCCGTGTCGTCGGGATCCCGGGGCACGCACCCGGCCAGATCGCGCTCTTCCGCAACTCCGATCGCCTCCTGTTGGCGGCCGACGTGATTTTCACCTTTGACGCTGAGACTGGTTCGCCCGCAAGCGCCCGCGTCCCCCACCCATTCAGCAACTGGGACACAGAGGTGGCGCGCGAGTCGATTCGTCAGCTGGTCTCGCTACGGCCAACCGGCGTATGGGCCGGCCACGCCGAGGCGGTGATAGGCGAAGACGTGGAGGATCAACTCGCGAGGGCTGCGGACGTCGGGTAGGACTGCTCTTCGTGGTTGATCAGGCCGTCTCCCCGGCAGTGTCCTGACTCGCCACTGCGATTCATCGCTGCATGAGCGGCGTCTGACTGGGGCACCGAGTGGCGCACGAGCCGCCCACTCTCCGCCCCTTTATGGCTCTAGAACGTGACCCGATTTCCGGGGGCTTTCGATGGGTTTCGGGCCGTTTCGCCCTTGTTCAAACGACACCACAAGATGTATAGTGGTGTTATAAGCAGGATGCAGGTCAGGACGCAGGTCTATCTGGGCGAGGGTGAGCTGGAGCTCCTCGAGCGCGCCTCACGCGACACCGGTGCATCTCGCTCTGAGTTGATCCGCCGGGCGGTCCGCACAACGTTCGGGGAGCAGGGGCAGGACGAGAAGCTTCGCGCCCTCAAGGCCAGCGCCGGCTCATGGCAGGGCCGACGCGCCAGCGGCGCCGAGTACGTCGATGCGATCCGCGGTGGTGACCTCAACGATCGCTTGGCCCGGCTCGGCGTCAAGTGAAGCTGCTCGACACCAGTGTCGCAATCGACCATCTTTGCGGCTCTCCTCCCGCGGTTGGACTCCTGAGTGGCCTGATCGACGCTGAAGAGTCGCTCCTCGCCAGCGAGATAGTGCGCTTCGAGCTACTGGCGGGCGTGCGAAGGAAAGAGGCCGAGGCACTTGAGCAGTTCTTCTCGGCGGTCTCTTGGGTTCCGGTTGGAGAGGAGGTAGCTCGAGTTGCTGCATCCCTTGCCCAGCGCCACCGCCGTATCGACGATGCCGACTATCTAATCGCCGCCACCGCGCTCCTGCTCGATGCGGATCTGCTCACCAACCAACGTGCGCCATTTCCCGATGATTGCCGGTCTTGAGCCCGCCTACTGAGCGGAAGCCAAGAGCGCAAGCCCGTAGCAGTCCGTCTACAACCGCTTCGGCGGCTGGCAGGCGGCGCTTGCGATTGCGATGGAAGGTCGAGGCGGCAATGCGGTGTAGAGCGCTAGGTGACCCGCCCACACACTTGTGAACAGCATTCGTCGACAACCTGGGGTACCGACAATGGCTCGCGGTATGGCGAGTGTGAGTACGGCGTGGAACGCTATCCGGGGTGCATTGCGTTCATCCCCGCTCGCAGCGCCCCTATGTTGAGCACGCCGTCGCGTGCGGAGACCGCCCGGTAGGAGAATAATTTGCCGCCGAAGGAAAGCCTGAACGTGCGTTTGTGGTCGGGGTTGAATTCGGTGACCAGTGAGTTACCGCCCCAGCTCATCAGCCAGGAACCGTCATCGGATCTGCGCGCCGAGCCGCAGCAGCCCGGGTGTGGGTCATCCGGATCGATGACCTCTTCGAGCAGAGTCGCGGTTCCGCTGGCTTCGTCGATGACGTAGCGGACGGCACGCGGCGCCTGATCCCTCTGGGGGGTCAGCAGGTTGTCGTGGACGGTGATCGTTCCGTCGGTCAAGCGACGCACGTCATGTTGGGCGGAAAGGGGATAGCTGCCGAGGGGGTCCCCGGCCACCTCGAGGCTTTTCGAAGTCGACACGCCGCCGAGCTTCCAAATTATCTCTCCGCTGCCGGGTTCTTCTCCCCAGCGGATTCGATAGACGGCGTCGGCGAGGAAGGAGGACACGAGTAGCGCGTTGCCATCCGGCTCAACCGCGTTGATATGGAAGGCGTCGTGTGGCGGACGTGACAGAACCAGGCCGCGCCATTGGGGCGCGATCTCGTCGATTCCTAGGTGGTCGAGGCTGCTCCACTCCCTGACCAGATTGCCGCTGGGGTCCAACTCCTGGATGACTCCGTCGTAGATGTGATCATCGGAGGCGCCGCAGTTTTCCGGATTGCCTTCCTCGCAGAACGAGCTCAGGTCGACGTGTTCCCGCTGCTGGTAGGAGATCACGAGAAAGTTGCCGTTTGGCAGTTCCTGCAGCTCGTGAAAATCCGTCGAACCGTCGACCGCCTTGATCGTGCCTGGGCCATCCGCGGAGCTGAACTGATGGGCTGGCGAGCCGTCGAGATTGCGAACGTAGTAGGCCGACCTTGGGTCGGTTGCAAAGCCGAATTCAGCCCCCAGGTGCGTCGAAAAGGCGACCGAACCGTCGTTCAGGACCTTGCCGTCATTCGCTCCAAGAGCGTTGCGGTACCACCAAACCGGGACCCCGTGGTCATCGAAGATCACGATCAGCGGTGGCGCGGGGTCTCCCAGCGTTGGGGTTACTACGTAGAACCGATGACCGGGCTGGAGGAACCGTTCGTAGTTCCAGGTCGGAAAATCGAGCGGGAGGCAACGAACGTGGTAGTGGCGCGCCTCGGTCTCGCGGATGATCGAAACCGTGAATTCCTGCTCGGGTTCCAGTGCGACTCTCGTTTCGAAGGCTCCCTCGTGCGGCGCCTGGCCGTCAACGCTCATCGACGAACCCGAGGTCGCCGCCGCCGAGACGGCGACCTCTTTGCCATCGCAGCGGATCGCGTAGTCCGCGATCGCGGCGTCGAACTCTGGAAACATCGCGGGGTCAGTCGAGAATCTGCCCTCCGGCGCTGGTACCGCAGGGCGCGGGTTGGCCCCCGGCAAACCCCCGTTCTCCTTTGCCGGCGAGGGGCGATTCGAGGTCGAGTTGTGGCGATGGGGAGGACCCTCGCAGAGGATCAGGCGATCGCCCCCGCTGCCTCCTGCGCAGCCGTCGACGCCCGATCCGCCATTTAGCCGATCGTCCCCGTCTCCGCCCCGGAGGACGTCGTTCCCCCGCCGTCCAAAGATCAGGTCGGCGTCGGGACCACCCTGACTGAGATCGGCGCCGGCGCCTGAGGTGACTCGGTCCTCGCCGGGCCCGGCGCAAATCAGATCGTCACCGTCGCCGCCGACGATGCGGTCGTCGCCGGAGCTGGCGACGATGACATCCGGGCTCGGAGTTCCGATCAAGCGGTCGTCATCCGAGGTGCCGCGGATCGTGGCCGGCCTGTGGAGGCAGGCAGAGGGGACGTGTGCGCGGGCTACGGCTGGCTGCGATCCCGAAGCGGCCAACGCCGGGACAGAAGGTAAGCATGCGCAGAGTCCCGCAAACGCCATCGACAAGAACGTCGCATGACCCCTCACTTTGAAGAAGGTAACCCACAATCATCAAGTAAGCAATTTTCGGAGCTACCTCGATGGTGATACACACTATGGTTCGCAATCAACTTGACCCGGACCAGGTTCCATGGAGACTTTTTGAGTTGGTTTCCAATCTTCTCTATGGATAGCTCAGTTGACTCTCTGGGCAACGTATAGGTGCTCGAACTCAGCGGGTGGCAGATCGCCGAGGGATTCGCGCAGACGGTCGTTGTTGAACCAGGCGATGTACTCGACGACGGCCAGCTCGAGCTGCGTGGTGATCTGAGGTGCTCTGAGATTACGCAGGCTACCGATCTGGAGGTCCGCAGAAAGGTCCGCAATTTTTCTGCTGTTTTGGTGGGCGCGACAGTCCGACTCAGCCAAGCCGAGCTTCGACCCGTCCCTTGCATCACCGCTCGGTAGGCTTTCGTCTAATGAGGCTGGGGCGAGCGCGTGGGGGAATCTTGGGCTCTGTGGCTGTCGTCGCGACGGTTGCTTGTGTTACGCCCTCGCTTTCGGTTGCGTCCGCCCCGCCCAATGACGACTTCTCGGATCGTCAACAGCTCGGCTCGGCACTCCCAATCGCGCTGAGCACCACCAACTCCGAAGCGACGGTCGAGGTCGGCGAGCCGAGCCATTCTGGGTTCGTTCCGGCTGGTCACTCGATCTGGTTCGAATGGGAAGCGCCGGACACGGAGCACATCACGATCGGAACTTGTGGAAGCGAGCCCGACACCATCCTCACCGTCTATACGGGAAGCGCCTTCGACGCATTGACCGAGGTGTCAAGCAACCGCTACAGCTTTGGTCCTACGTCAGGCTGTATCGGTGGCAGCGAGGTCACGTTCAGGGCGACCGCTGACACCAAGTACCAGCTGCAGGTCGACGGCAACGGCTATCACGCTAGCGGGGAGCCATCCCCCGATGGGGAGGGAGCCATTGAGCTGCAGGTCGAGTCTCAAGGCCAGCCTGCCAACGACGATTTCGCAGACGCGACCCCGATCCCGGGAACGGGGACTGCGTTCACCCTCGACTCCGGGAACTGGGGGGCGACGAAAGAGGCTGGTGAGCCCGACCACCGCGGGAGGAGCGGCGGATCATCGATCTGGTTCAAATGGACCGCACCGCGCACGAACGGCGCCTTCATCCAGGCCTGCGGCGGGCAGATACCGAATCAAACGGTTGTCGCTGTCTACACGGGGCCGTCGGTCGATGCCCTGAGCCCCGTTGTCGGCTTTAGTGGCGAACCCGACTGCCGCTATTCCTTCATGGCGAACGCGGGCGTCACTTACTGGATCGCGATCGATGGCAAACCGAGCACCCTGACTGGTGCGGGGGCGATGGCCGATCCAGGGTTCCATCTTTCGATCTTCCCTGCCAACGATGACTTCGAGGCATCTGGTGATCTGCAGGGCTCTAAAAGCCTGATCATTGGTTACGCCAACATCGGTGCGACGAAGCAGGTCGGAGAGCCAAACCACGCCGGCAATGCGGGTGGGGCATCGATCTGGTTCGCCTGGAAAGCGCCGATCACCGGCTCGGTGCGCTTCAGTGTCTGCCAGGCAAGCTTCCGTCCCCTTCTCGCGGTTTACACCGGAGCTTCGCTGCAGAGCCTGCAGTCGATAGCCCAAAGCGACAATCCCGTGAGTCCAGGGTGTCTGCCGGCCAACAGGCAAGGGGGAGTGGCTCTCAACATCGACGCAGGTACGGTCTACCGGCTCGCCGTTGATGGTTTCAATGGTGCGACGGGAGGCTTCAACTTGGAAATCGACACGAGCACCGAGCGACTGCCTCTCCCTGGGCTCTCTCTTGCTGGCGCCATCGCACCGAACACCCGCATTGCCCGAAGAAAGGTTCGGCCTCGACGCGGTTTCGCCCGCTTCGTCCTTGCTTCGAGCGAATCTGGCGCGAGCTTCCGTTGCAAGCTAGACGCTCGCCGTCTTAGGTCGTGTGGCCCAATCGTCCGCTATCGCAATTTGAAGCCCGGCTGGCATGTCTTCGAGGCCAGCGCCGTGAGCCCGGCTGGTTTGGTCGATTCTTCGCCCACCGTCTTCCGGTTCAAGATCCCCCGTCGACTTTAGGCTGCGGCCAGCCAGCGTCAGGTCAACCGAAACGACCCCGGAGTTCATGAGTCTCTCTGTTGCGAGGCATGTCATCTCGCGTTGCGTCACCGGCGAGTCCCGGGCTCCCGGCGGTTGCGCTGGTTCACCCACGTGCCTTGTCCCTAAGTATCGTCGGGCCGTGTGCAGGGGAAGGTCATTGAATTTTGGCGAGCTGTCGAGATGTTCAGCCCGCCGGCGATCCCGGCGGCCGATCCGTCGCAGCGGGTGTTCGACCTCGCAGCCGAGAAACCGTTGCCCTGGGATGCCGGCCACCCGCTCAAGGGGCAGCGACTGACGAAAGACCAGGCGTGGCGGCACACCGTCTACGTCGGGACGTTTCCGCGCGAAGCAGTGTTCACGGCGCTGAATGGCGTCTTTCCTGCCGCAGACGACAGCTTCGAGGAGCGGCCGTCAGGCTCCAGTGCCCTGCTTGCGCTCGCGGTCACTGACCGTGGCGTCATGCTGGAGCGCTCTGCGGTGCTCTCGGCTTGCGCGTGGGCCACTGCCCGGGCGCTCGACCCGGGTCCGGAGTCGGCCGACTGGCTCGACGGCTTCGCCGATCTCGAAGCGGAAGTTGCAATGCAGCTCGAGGAGATGTACCTCGGCGAAGAGGGCGATGAGGCTGCGGTCCTCGACTGGACAGCGCTCACGGAATGCCGTGCAGCGGCCATCCACGCCCTAGAGGTCGCCGATGTCCTTTCCGTCGGCGGCATCCGGGTCCGCAGCGAAATCGTCGCGCGGCGGACCGCGGAAGAGGTAGAGCACGACTTCCTCAACAGCTTCATCGCCGACGATCTCGCTCGGGTGGTAGCGGCCGCCGATCAAGGGAATGTCGGCTCTGCACTGCGCGACTACATGCGGTCGAGCGCCGAGCTCGACATCCGCGATCGCGTCGATGTGCGAACCGAGCTGGACGATGTCCGGCGAGCCACCGATCCCGATCGCGTCCCCCTCGGCCGCTGGCCCGCGAGTCCGGACCGCCCGCTGGCGCTGGGACAGCAGCTCGCCGTCGATGAGGCCGTGGCGATGCCAGGCGCCGGCGGCCATCTCTTCGCCGTCAATGGACCACCCGGAACGGGCAAGACGACGATGCTGCGCGATCTGATTGCGGCGCTCGTGACCGAGCGCGCCGAGCGGCTGGCAGCGCTGCCCGATCCCTCGGACGCCTTCATCGATGAGCCCCATCGTTGGAAGACGACGGGGTATCAGCGCGTCGTCCATCGCCTCAGGCCCGAGCTGACGGGCTTCGAGCTCGTGGTGGCCTCCAGCAACAACGGAGCGGTCGAGAACGTTACGCTCGAGATCCCATCCGGGGAGGCGATCGACGCACCCTGGCGAGAGCAGGTAGAGCACGTCGACTACTTTCCGGCGCTCGCCGAACGGGCGATGAGCGCCGGGCGGCGCACGAGCCACAGCTCTTCGGGCAGGGCCGATCAGCCCGCCTGGGCCCTGATCGCCGCGCGGCTTGGCAACCAGAAGAACCGACGAGACTTCGTCAACGCCGTTTGGTGGACCGAACAGCGGAAGGGCGACGACGATCGGCCCCCGCCGCCCTCAGGACTCCGCGACCTCCTCACGGCATGGGAGGCGCATCCCGGGGATTCCTCCTGGGCGGAGGCCGTGGCGGCGTTCGAGCGGGCTCGCGATCGTGCGGCGGCGATCCGGGATGACCGCCTACTTGTGCGGGAGGCGCTCGACCGCCTCGCCGAGTTGGAATCGGAACTCGAGACGGCTCGTGAGACCGAGAGAACTACCCGCGAGCGGGTCGCCGCATCACGCCCGCGTCGCGATCGGCTGGACGGCGTACTGCGGTCGCAGGAGGACGAGCGCCGCCGCCGGATCGAAGCCCACGAGGACGCGCGGCAGCGCCGACCCTGGATCCTCAGGCTCCGGGCGCGCGCCGAGTGGCGAGCCCACGACCGCCAGCTTGCCGCTGATATCGCCGCTATCGACACGCTGCTGCGCGAGACCAGTGATGAGGTCGGGGCACTGGACGAGGAGATGCGGACCGAGGGCGAGGCGACCGCTGTCGTTGCGGCCATCGAGGGCGCCCTTGACGAATGCCGCCAAGTTCTCTCGCGCTACCGCGAACTACCCAGTGCTCAACTGCCCGATGGGAAGTGGCTGTGGGATCGGCAGGCGCGGGAGCGACAAGCGCCATGGACCGACGTCGAGTGGAACCGGGCCCGCACCGAGTTGTTCCTGGCGGCGGTCCGGCTGCACAGGGCATTTCTCGTCCATGCCGCGAAGCCGATGCGCGAAAGCCTCGACGGTGCGATGGAGATCGTCTCCGGTAGGGCTCCGTCGAGCCTTCCAGAGGACGCGGTGCTCGCCGCCTGGCAGGCGCTCTTCCTCCTCGTCCCGGTGGTCTCGACGACGTTCGCCTCTGTCTCGCGGCTGTTCGGCCCGCTCAGTGCCGAGGCGCTTGGCTGGTTGCTCGTCGACGAGGCAGGTCAGGCCACTCCGCAGAACGCGGTCGGGGCGTTGTGGCGCTCTCGACGTGCGGTGGTGGTTGGCGACCCGCTGCAGTTGGAGCCGATCACGACGATTCCGTTCCCGGCCGAGCAGGCGATCCGCGCCCATTACGGGGTGGGGGAGGAGTGGCTGACGGGACGCAGTTCGGTTCAGACCCTTGCCGACCGCCTCAACCGACTGGGCACGACGCTGCCGGGAGTCGAGCGGCCGGTATGGATTGGCGCCCCCTTGACCGTCCATCGCCGCTGCGACCAGCCAATGTTCGACCTCTCCAACACGATTGCCTACGACGGGTTGATGGTCGATGCCACCGACCCCGCGCTGGCGCAAGAGTTCGCGACTCTTTATCCCACCCTGCCGCAGAGCAAGTGGATCGATGTCAGCTCGCACAGCTCACAGGGGCACTGGGTTCCCGCTGAGGGCGAGGAGGTCGATCGGATTCTCACCCACCTCCAAGGGGTCGGGTTCGACTTATCTCAGGCGATGGCGATCACGCCGTTCCGTGGTGTTGCCCAGCGCCTTCGCGAACGCGCTCGCCAACACCCCGGGCTCAAGGCGGGGACGATCCACACCGCACAGGGCAAGGAGGCCGACATCGTGATCCTGGTGCTCGGCTCAGACCCCGCTCGGGACGGCGCACGAGCCTGGGCGGCGAGCAGGCCCAACCTGATCAACGTCGCGGTCAGTCGCGCCAGGCACCGGCTGTATGTAATCGGCGATCGGAATGCATGGATGCGCCACCGATACTTCGACGTGCTCGCCGACCGCCTCCCGCACGGTCAGCCCCGGACTTGAACGCGGGGAGGGTCTTTGGAGACTCTTCATAAGACGGGGTTATCGGGCGTTGGGGTGGCGGGGCGGTGTGCGGCCGGTCTCTCCGCCCGCTCGATGGCCGAGGTCTACGGCGAGAAGTCCGGCCATCTCCTCGCCGACGAGGTTTGGCTGCGAGACGCCGGCGAGAACGACTGGATTGTCCTCACGAAGGACGACGCAATCCGCCGCCGGCCCGCTGAGCGCGATGCCCTAACCGAAGCGGCCGTTCGAGTCTTCTGCCTGACCAACCGCACATGCGGGGTGAGGAGCAGACAGAGAGAGCACCATACCTTCTTGCTAACAGTGCCAGCAGCGGTGAGTCGCCCTGATTTCAAGGATCAGCGAGGTTGGGATCGCCGGATTTTAGAAACACTATTGTCGGAAGACGCAGTTTGCGGCATAGCTCCAGACATCGGCTGTCTCATGGACTAGGGTCGCCAAATGGCCAAGACCCGAGTATTCGTCAGCTTTGACTTCGACAACGACCAGAAGTTGAAGACGTTCGTCCTTGCACAGGCGAAAAACTCTGACTCTCCGTTTGAGGTTGAGAACTGGTCATTGAATGAGCCCGCACCGCAGAAAACGTGGAAGGAAAAAGCGGCGAAACGGATAGCCCGCTGCGATGTCGTGTTGGTCATGGTCGGCCCTGAGACCCATCGCTCTCCTGGTGTGCTTGCTGAGGTGGCTATCGCGAATGATCTTAAGGTCCCCGTCCGTCAGGTCATTGGTTACAAAGACACGAACCCTAAACCGGTACCTGAAGCGGGTCGGCTGTATCGCTGGAGCTGGCCGCAACTGAAAAACCTTCTGTCTTAGTACCGACCATCATGAGTCCGGCTGGTTGCTGGCGCTAGACAGACCGAGTGGAAAGGGGCGAGTCGTGAGTGTCAAGGATCAGATGCGCCATGCGCAGGCGGTGGCTCTGAGCGCGTCGGAGCGAAAGGCAGATGCAACGCGGCACAAGTGTTTCGTGTCCTATCGGGTAGATGATCTGGATGAGGTAACGGAATTTCTAGATAAATTCGGCACCGAGTTTATTCCACGCACTGTTGGGGTGACGGAGGAGGACGACTTTGTCGATAGCGACGATGATGATTACATCAAGCGCAAGATTCGGGAGAAGTACCTCACTGACTCTACGGTGACGATTGTGCTGCTTGGCGGATGTACGTGGTCGCGAAAGTTCATTGACTGGGAGTTGTCATCGTCACTTCGTAATGACAGCAGTAACAAGCGCAGCGGATTGCTAGCTATCCCGCTCCCTTCGATGAACAACTCCGCCACCCTGCCAGCTCGGGTCCGGGACAATTGGGTCAAAGACGATTCGGCTGCCTCCTACGCGTTGTATAAGGCGTATCCATCTTCAGTCTCGGGCCTTCGAACGGACATCGAGGCCGCTTTTCAGGCGCGAGATGACAAAGGAGATAAGGTCGACAACAGCAGGGATTTGCGCAGATCCAATAGCAAGTGTCCTTAAGTCATCGCACGGCCATGACGAACACCGTCTATGAGATCCAGGTCATCCAGCTCGATCGAGAGGAGCGGATGAGGGAGATCCAGCAGGCAGTTGCGGCGGAGCTTAGGGAGGTGGGACTTCACCAGACCGTGTCAATTACCCTTACTGAGGCGACGCCCACTCCAGACGTTCCGTCGCTCGCCGTCTATCTTGGAAGTCAGGTTGCGGCGACCGATGCTGGGGTCGCCTTAAGAATTGAGTCGGCCTTCAACGAAGGCCTGGTCGTGTTCCCGGTGATCGATGATCTCGCCGAGTTTTCGGTGTCAATCCCAGCGATGCTGGCATCTGTCAACGGGTGGGAATGGGCCGGCGAGGACCCGGCTCGCCGCCTAGCACGAGTTCTGCTGGAGGAGTTGGGAATTGAGGATCGGCAGCGCCGTGTCTTCATCAGTCACAAGCGGGACGATGGTCTCGGCGCAGCCGAGCAGTTGCATGATCGACTCTCCCATATGGGGTTCGTGCCGTTCATTGATCGGTTTGCGATCCGAAGTGGCAGACAAGTCCAAGAGGAGATCGCCGACGCTCTTGAGGATCATGCGTTCCTGCTTCTTCTCGAGACGCCCCTGGCTTCAACGTCTGAGTGGGTCTTCGACGAGGTTGACTATGCCCTAAGCCACACGATGGGCACCCTTATCTTGCAGTGGCCCGGCGACCCTGAGCCGGTGCCAGGCAGCAATGGTCTGCCCCGAGTCCCTCTGAGGAAATCGGACCTGGTGATTGATGAGCATGGCTACGACACCCTGACCGACGCAGCGTTGGATGCAGTGGTCGCGCGCATTGAGGCTGCTCATGCGCAGGGGCTTGTGCGTCGCCGCCGGATGCTGATCCGAAGTATCGAAGAGGCGGCGTCCGCCGCAGGATGTTCTAGTGTCCCATTGCCTGCTTGGCGTGTATCGGTCGAGTGCGACACGCGGTCAACTATCTTGGGTGTCACGCCACGACTTCCGACCGCAGAAGACCTCCAACTCCTCGATCTGGCTCGGTCCGAGTCGTCCGACGGTTCCTCGGCGGTTCTTGTGCATAGCGCCCGAGTACTTCGAGAGCGTCTCAGAGCTCACCTGGCTTGGGCTGCGGGGGGTCGAGACTTGGTTGTGATGCCCGAGAACGCGATCGGAGGACAGTGGACGGGTCCCTGATATTTAACGAGGCCCGAGGGAGGCCATCCCTTGAGGGTGTCTCGATCTTCGTGTCGGCAAGCATTCCCAATCCGGAAAGATGGGATGGAGAGGCTGATCCTCTTGAGATCACCGACGCCGTGGTCTCCCTCGCTCGGGTCTTTCTTACCGCTGGCGTTGGTCTAGTCAGCGCCGCCCATCCGACCATCGCTCCGCTGCTGCTCTACGTGGCCGCGGAGCTTCCAGCGGAGCACGGAGAGCGGATCGCCGTTTATCAGTCGCAGCTCTTTGAGGATGTCCTGCCGCCGGCGACCCGACGCTTTGAGGCGGATGGAATCGGCACGGTAACTTGGACTGAAGCTGCCCCCGGTGAGCATCCAGAGCCCGGATCATGGAGCCAAAGCCTTGACATTATGCGGCGTCAGATGCTCAGCGAAACCAAACCGGGAGCGGCGGTGTTCATCGGCGGTATGGAGGGGATACTCGACGAGTTCAAGCTCTTCAATGAGATGTGTCCGGGACGCCCGGCCTATCCCATCGGTAGGCCGGGGGGAGAGGCCCAGCGCTTGGCGCGCGAGTTTGAGACTCCCCTCCCGCCGGAGGTAATGGAAGGTGGCGTGTATCCGGCTCTGTGGCGGTCAGTGCTGGACGATATGGAAGCGCGTCTGTAAGAGCGATTTCTCGAGGGCCGGGGCAGGGTGCGGAGCTTTCTTGCGTCGAGGTGCTCCGCAAGACCTAGGTCGGATTTAGTTCGCCGCGTATGTAGCTGCTAGCCTGTGGGTATGACGCTACATCAGCCCGAGAGCGAAGTTGGAGTCCGTGAGCTCCACGATCGCCTCAGCGAGTACCTGGAGCGAGTGGAGAGGGGAGGCGAGATCGTCGTCACCCGCCGCGGACGCCCCGTGGCACGCCTGAGTGGGCTCGGTGAGCGGCCGCTTGATGCTCTCGCGCGCCGTGGCCTGGTGCGGATGCCACAGGGGAAGCGCCCTTCTCGATCGGCGCAGGTGAAGGGCACCGGATCGGTCTCCGGCCTCGTCTCCGAGCAGCGGGCCTGATCTTCTACTTCGACACCTCGGCGCTGGTCAAGCTGGTCGTCGTCGAGGACGGTTCTGAGTTGGCGGCTGAGCTCTGGGGGAGCGCTTATCCCGCGGTGTCGAGCGTCCTCGCCTATCCGGAGGGCCGTGCTGCCCTCGCGGCCGCTCGACGGCTGGACCGGCTGGGGGAGGACGAGCACCGAGATGCACTTGCGGTCTTCGAGCAGCTTTACGGGGAGTTGGTCACGGTCGGCGTCGACCAGGAACTTGCAGCTCGCGCTGGCGAGCACGCCGAAAGCATGGGACTGCGTGGATATGACGCGGTCCACCTCGCCACCGCGCTCGAACTCGGCGACCCGGAAGTCGTCCTGGTCACCTGGGATCGGGACCTCGGTCGGGCTGGCGAACGTGTCGGGCTCGGAGTCGCTGGCTTCGACTAACCCCGCCGAGCAGGGAGGATTTCCGCAAGCGCAACAGGCGCTGGTTGATGCGAGTTCGGATCCGCTCTCCCCGGTCTGCCGGAGGCTTGCTCGCGAAGGCCGCGTCCACCAGGGCACTCTCCCTGCCTCCAGGTTCGTAGTCGGCATAAAGCAGCGTCGTCCGGTAGTCGCGGTGCCCCATCCACTCCTGGACCTTGCGCATCGGCACGTCGGGAGAAGCGGCCATCCTCGTGCCGAAGGTGTGGCGGAGGTCATGGAAGCGGACCCTGCGCACGCCCGCGGCCTTCAGCGCCTTCCTGAACCGCCGTACAAGCGGGCCGTGGGGGAGCACCTCGCCGCTCAGCGGATTGGCGAAGACGAGGTCGTCCTCGCCCGAAAATCGGGAGCGCAGCTGATGGGCTCGCAGCTCGTCCGCGACTCGGCTCGCAAGAGGCGTTGAGCGTTCGCCGCTGCGCGACTTCGGCGTCGACCAGTGACCGCGAGTGTAGTTACGGCGCACGCGGATCCGTTCCGCCTCCCAGTCGACGTCCCGCCAGCGCAGTGCGAGGAGCTCTCCCTGGCGCATCCCGGTCATCGCCGCGGTCAGGAAGATCGCCCCGTCAGTCGATCCGAAGGGTTCCTCGAAGACGTCGACCGCGGCGATCAGCGCCTCGAAATCCGGTTGGCTGAGGTACCGGATCTCTGAGCATTCCCGCACCCTGGGCCCCCGCACGGAGCGACACGGATTCTGCTCGCACCAACCCTGGCGCTCGGCGAAGGTAAAGACCTGTGAGAGGAGCTTGAAGATGCCCGAGCGCGTCCTCTCTGCCTTGCCGGCCGCGGTGAGCTTGGTCATGAAGCTTTCGACGTCACTTTTCCTAACCCGGTTGACCATGAGCTCGCCGAAGCGAGGCAGCAGGTGAGCGCGAAGGATCGCCCGGTAGTTGTCGAGCGTCGTCGCCTTGCGCCCGAGTGATTCGAGTTCGCGGAGCATCAATTCCGCGGTGCTCGCAAAGGAGATGCTCGCGCCGGCCTCGGGTGGGCGCTCGCGAACCATTAGCCGACGTAGCTCGGCCTCGGCCTGGGTGCGGTTCAGCCCCTTTCCAGCGCCGCGGTGCAGCTTGGGACCGAGGCGACGGTTGACCCGCCGGCCGCCCAGATACCAGCGTCCGTACCAGACCTCTCGGCCGTTCGCTCTCGCTTGGACATAAAGGGTGCCGGTCCCGTGCGGGCGGCGCATACTGGCTTTGTCATCCATTGTTCCTCCTTAGACATGCCCCCTGGCGGAGGGATGGATTCCGGGCTCCGGACAGCCGCATCGACGCGCTCCTCGGGCACAAAACCGGCGGTCTTCCCCTGCGTGAGCAAACGCATTGCTCACGCCTGGGCACTCTCGTGGTGCGGCCCAGGTGTGCGGCATTGCTGCCAAAACGGTCCGCAATGGACCACAGGGCAGCAGTGCCGAAATTCGTGGTTTTGATCGAAGTGCTCCTCTTTGCAGGAGCTTCTTATGCGGCTGAGAGGAGTCGAACCTCCACGCCCCGTTAGGGGCACAAGGCCCTCAATACGACTCTCTCAGGTCACCTGAGGTGCTCTGAGGTCACGTAAGTTACTGATTTGGAGGTCCGCAAATCGGTCCGCGGATTTTTGCCAGCTCAGGCAGCGCCCGGATCCTCGAGGCCTGAGATCAGACGAGCCACCGCGCGGTAGTCACCAGTAGCGATGCGTTCGATGGGTTTGTCGTCATCGAGCAAGTCCATGGGCCGGTTGAGCCACGCCGAGATGTAGGTCGGGCGGATGACGTGGCCAAGGCGCTCGACGACCCTGCAGAGCTCGGCCAGACGGTCGGCTTGTGCTCCGCTGGGAGCCGTGTCGCCGTTCATCCATTCCCGCACCGTGCTTGGCAGGGCGCCTGTGGCGCCGGCGATGTCGCCATCAGACAGACGCCCGACATCGCGAACGTAGGTCGCCTCTTCTGTGCCGGCGGTAGTCACGCCTTCGATGGTACGGATCTGAAACGAGTTCGACGACGGCTTACAGTTGCCCGGCGCTCCGCTGTTCAGCTGCAAGGGCATCGATGCTTTCGAGCGCTTCCTCGACACTGACACGTCGCCAGGGCTCGCGGGCCTTGCCGCCCGGGGGATGGCGGTGGTAGGGCATCTCCGGATGGCGCTGAGGGTCGAAGCAGTAGCGAAGCGATGCGCCTCCCACCTGACCGTGATAGGAGTAGCCGGCCAGCCAGTAGCCTTGCTCCTCGTAGGCGTCCTCGACCCGACCGGCTGACCAGAACTCGGCGATGCTGAAGGTGAGGCGGGGATCGGGCTCGGCCTCGTCGCCCTCGCCCCGAAGAGCGACACCCTTCAGCCGCACGAGTCCCAGGGGTGGATCGTCGCGCCACTCGTTCGGGTCCCGGCCACCGGGGTCGATCAGGTAGCCGTTGGCGAAGAGCAGCTCCTGGAGCTGCTCGAAGCGCCGGTAGGCGATGAGGATCGGTCGCTCACGCATCGGGCGTCGGTTCTACAGGCGCGTTCGGATACTCGCGCCTGGAGGCAGCTGAGTCGATTTTCTGGAACAAGAGGATTATTTGGAATCAGCCGATATAGCTGCAACAATGGCTACATCCAAAGGACGACCGATGACTGAGCTCTCCGATCACTACATGCGTGTGCGGGACTACGCCCAGAAGTTCTCCCTCGACGAGTCGACTGTCTACAAGATGATCGAGCGGGGGGAGATCAAGGCCATCCGCATCGGCAAGAAGACGCTGCGCATCCCCTCCAGCGAGCTGGAGCGCTACTTGGAGCGCGAGCCCACTTCAGACCGCGAGGCCGGCCCTGTGGAGGAGAGGGTCAAGGCGTTCCGCAGGGCAAACGGCAGGGACCCCGGTCCCTTCGTTGACGCTTGGCGCAGCGGCGAGATCAAGGACACCCCCGAGAACGCCGAGGTCGCGATCGAGGCGCTCGCCCTGCGCACGGCCCTGGCTCGCCAGCGCGTCGCCGCTGCGTAGAGTTCTCACTCGGCGAGGGCTCCGCAGCTGCTCGAGGAGTTGCGACGCGATCGTGGCCTTCCTTTCCATCAAACGACGGACCGCCGATCGCGATCACTCGGACGAGCTGAGGCTAGGGTCTAGGCGTGAGTTCGCTTGGTCCGCTGTTTGGCATGAACGCGTTCATGGCGCGCACCGAGGTCCATGCGGCGATTACCTGTGCCGCCGAGGTCGCGGCTGAGTTGACCGCGAGCGCATATGGGCCAGCGGAGGTCGGCGGCGGGGAGCTCCTCTTCCTCTGGCCGCCGACCGAGGCGCCAGGCTTCGTGTCGGCCAGCGCTAGGCCCATTTCGCCCGGAACCGCGTGGGTGAGGGTGACCGGACAGGGTCTCAGCACTGAGACGCTCGATACCGCGGATCAGATCGCGATGATGCTCGAATCGAGGCTGGGCACGCTCGGCCCCGATGCCCTGCCTCCCCCTCGAGATCACGACTACGATCGGGAGGCAAGCCGCCTGCTTGAAGGCGAGATCCAGCGGCTGCTGGAAGAATCAGCCGCCGATCCATCGGCTTGGGAGCACTTCTCACGCGCGATCTTCGAGCGCGAGTTGTTGCTTCAAGACCTGACCGGGCTCGGCGTCTAGCATCGCGGCAGGCGCTGCGGTAGCGACCCCTGGTCTACGTAAGGCGGGGTTATCGGGCGTTGGGGGGCTGCGATCATCGACTTCGATGAAGGAGAAGTCGCGGCAAGCGGAGTGGGAGGAGGTCGTGGCGGGGCTCCCGCGCCATCTCGAGGCGCTCCTTGCCTGCAAGGCCTTCGGCCGCGGCCCCGGCCGGGAGCCACCGCCGCTCGAGCACGGCGTCTACCTGTTCACCGAGGCGGGTCGGCATCTCTACGTCGGCCGCTGCGGGCTCACCGAGCGGGCGGCGAAGAAGGGAGCCGGCCACTCGAATTTCCGCACCAGGCTCGCCGGCCACACCCGCCCTTCCTCGGCCCACAACCAAGCGACGTTCGCTTGGCGGCTTGCGGTCGAGGCCGTCGAGGGCCGCTGGGAGGACCTGCCGACCACCCGGTTGGCGCTCGGACACGACAGCCGCTTCCTGCAGGAGTTCATCCGCCAGAAAAAGCGGGTCACCGCGATGGAGTTCAGGGTGGCGGCGATCGCAGACGATTTCGAGAGCTACGTCTTCGAGCCCTACGCCGCGATGATGCTCAATACCCCGTACAACTCTTGGGCGACCAGCTAGCGATCAGGTGGCGGTCCTTCGCGTGTCCTCGAGCATCATTCTGTGACGTTGACCCCTAGACGAGCTGGTTAAGGGAATAACCGGGTGAATCACGCTTTTTCTCCGACTTCGACGCAGTGCAGCGGGCAGTCGGCAAGCTCGCCGGCAGCGGCCTGCTTCATTGCCCCGCGAGTGACGAGATGGTCTGGCCCACGAAAACAAGCCTCGATCACTTCCCGAAACACTCCGTGTGCTGGCGGTCCCTCAGGGGCACCTTGAACCAATTCTTGAAGGCGCCTCCAGAAGCCGCTGGAGGAATCCTGCTTACGCAGGCGTCATGAACCGAAGAACCTTCGGTCGGGAAGCTCGGAGGCCAGGGGGCGGAGCTGGTTTCGGAAGAAGACCATGTGGCATTCGTCCGCGGGAACGGGGCGGCGGGAGACGGCGCCCAGGGCGGCGGCGAGAGCCGGGCTCAGCTCCGCCGCGCCACGGGTCTGCACCACGGCCCAGCCGTCCAGTGCTTCCTCCGGAAGCGTCGTCTGGAGGCCCGCGGTGTTCGCGCCCCGGAAGTCGACCTCGTCGAAGTTGCCTTCCATCCGGGCGCCTTCGAGGTCAGCGTTGCGGAGGCTGACTTCGTCGTAATAGCCGTAGTCGACGTGCGCGCCGCGGAACGACGCGCGGCAGAGATCCACCCGGCTCAGGAAGTCGGGAGCTTGGTTCGTGCGGTCGAAGTCGGCGCCGTGGAGGATGGCGTCGGTGAACTTGGCCTGGGTCAGGTCGGCCCCGACGAAGCGGGCGTGGCTGAAATCCACCTTCTCGAAGGTGGCGTAGTGGAGCACAGCCTTGGAGAAGTCGGCCGGCGGACCGGCGGCCGCCTCCGCCCGAAACACCATATGGGGCTCTTCCAGCAGCAGGTCAATGTTGGGGTCGACCGGCCACCTGTACATGCTGAACTTCGCCCGCCGCAGGTCAGCGCCGACGAACGAGGTCCTCTTCAGGGTCGCTCCCTCGAACCGCGCGCCGGTGAGATTGGCGCCGGCGAAGCGGGCGTGGCTGAGGTCGGCACTGCGGAGGTCGACGTAGGCGAGATTGGCGTTGCGCAGGTCGACCCCCCGCAGGTTGGCCCCGGAGAGGTTCTTCCTGTACATGTAGGCTCCGGACAGATCCTCGCCGCGCAGGTCGATACCCGGGAGCTCGCTGCGCAGGGTCAGCTGTAGGAGCAGATCGCGCCGCTCGGCGTCTGCGGCGACCCTCTCCTGCAGGTCCTCGTCCTGACTGCGGAGCTCCGCTTGGATCGCCGCCTGAGCCGGCATGAAGGTCAATCCGACGATCGCCCCGACCAGCAGCGGTCGGCCGAACTGAGCTCGACTATCGTCAGGGCTCTTGGCGGTGACGAGAAGCCGCACCGCCGCGACCAGCACCAGGGTGAGCGCCACCGCGCCGATCAGGGTCAACGTCATAGCGAACACCTAACTCTATGCGCCCTGCCCGGCTGGATCCTGCACATCTTTGAGGCCTATCCGACCAGGCCGGCGTCGTTGAGTGGGACACGGCCTGAGAGTAAGACCGGGCTCGCCAGCGCGGCAATCTCACCCCGTTCAGCGGCCGCTCGCAGCTTTCGCAGGGCGAAAAGGTGGGCGATCTGCTCGGGAATCAGTCCATGCTCCTGGTCGAGACTGCGCATCCAGACGGTGGCGTGTTTGTAGTTGCGCTTCTCAGATCCCGAAGGCAGAGATCGGTCGCGAGACTTGCGGACGCCTACGATGATTCGGTGCGCGAGGCGCGGACACAGGCATCCTGATGATCGAGGTCGCCTTCAACGAGAGTGGCAACAGCGGCGAGAACCTCCTTGACCCTACTCAGCCGATCTGCACCCTGGCCTCGGTGGCGCGACCGGAGGTGGAGGTGGCTGGTCCAGTCTCCGCGCTGCTCGACGGCACCTCCTACGCCGAGCTCAAGTTCTCCCGGTTGCGGACGAGCCGGATGGGACGGCAAATCCTGGCGGAGATCTTCGAGTCGGGACTGTTGGACCCCCAGAGCGCCCGCGTCGTCCCCGTCGATAAGGACTGGATGGTCGCCGGAAAGATGGTCGATCTTCTTTGGGAGCCCGCCACGGCGAGCACCCACCACTTCTACGCCTCGGGCATGCACCGCCAAATCGCCTCTGTCCTGCAGCGTCAAGGGCCCGAGGAGGCGGGCGAGAAGATCTGGAGGCGTTGGCAGGAGGCATTTATTGCCGCCGTGCGCCGACCCGAGCGAGAGGAGCGGATCACCGAGCTGGTTAGTGCCCGCGCTGCGGTGAAGGTCTCTGCGGCGGGCCAGCCCGTCGGGATCCTCTTCGAGCCCGTCCCGGATGAGGCGGCCTCGCTCGCCGAGCTCGTGGACGCTGGAAGGGATGCGCTCGAGCCGGCGCTGACGGGTCTCGTCGAGCAACTGCACCACTGGTCCCAGCGCCTTCGCGAGCCGTTCCGGGTCATCCACGATGACTCGAATGTCGTTCGGCGCTGGCACGAGTTGTTGCTGCGTTTCTCGAGCCGAGAGATCGAACCCGCCGCTTTCGACGTTGGCGAAGTCCACTTCGAGTACCCGCTTTACAGAGAGGAGATCGAAACGGTCGACTCGCGCGAATGCGTCGCAGTGCAGTTGGCAGATGTCCTCTCGGGAGCTGTGATGTCGTGCCTACGCGAACAAGTCCGAGGCGCAGAAGTGGCGCCGGAGTGGCAGTGCTGGGATCTCGGGCGTTTCATCGACCACTTTCAGGGCTCCGACGATATCCTGCTCGGTCTGGTTGATCCGACGGGCTCGCGGGAGCCGCCGCTACAGATCTGACCACCTGATCGCCTCCAGTCGCCGTTTCATCCTCCCTTCGGAGTCGTCGAACCACCCATTCTGGAATGCTCGGGTGGTGACGGACGTGAGCTTTCGCCGACTGTCGATGGCAGACCTCGATGAGGAGTCACTTCGCCGCCTTGTCGCTGAGGGGGAGTCTCTCTTTGTCGAGCGAAAGCAGCAAGAGCCGAAGGGCGGTTTCGGGCCCGCGATGGCGTCCTTTGCGAACACCCTGGGCGGTTGGCTTCTGGTGGGTGTCGCTGATGAGGGTGTACTTAAAGGCTATGAGCCGGGGGCGGGAGACTTCACCGACAAGCTCCGCCATAAAGTGAGCCGCCAGGTTGATCCCCTCCCGCCGTTTGCGGCGGATGTCCGCGAGCTCGACGGTGTAAATATCGGGGTGATCAGGGTGCTCGAGTCAGCCGACACGCCTCACATCGTGATTGGCGACGGCTCGGTTCCGATTCGAGAGCCAGGCGGGCTGCGTCGCATTCAGTCGCACGCCGAGTTGTTGGAGTTGGCGAAGCGCGGCGAGCAGGCACGCCGCGATGCTCGCGAGCGTCTGCACTCCCTGCCCTATGCCCTAAGCCAGATCGAGCCCGCCCCCCGCGAAACGAAAACCCTCGACCTGACGCCTGTCCCTCGCCAGTTCGTCGTTCGGCTCGCTCCCCTCACCCGACCGGAGGGATTCGCCGACCGACTCCTAGCGATCCAGTTTGGACGTGAAGCACGGGAGGCCTCGCGGGAGTTATTCGACGCTCCGACTCCACCCAATCCTGCCCATCGGGTGAGCGAGGGCAGATTTGACCAGCGCGGGTTTACGTTCACGACCACGCAAGTGGGGATGGAGGGACGAACTTCGGTGATCGCCGATGCAGGGGGGATCCTCGCCACCCGGATTGAGTTCCCCGATGCTCAGTCGACCACGATTCGGCCCGAGTTGCTCGAAGAGACGATCGGGTTGTTGCTCGTTGCCGCTGCCAAGCTCTTTCGAGGGCTCGGAGCACAGGGACGGGCAATTGGCCATGTCTTGGTTCGGGGCTTTGAGGGAGTCGGGCTTACGCATCAACGCGCTGGCAGTGGATTGGTGCCCAGCGATCACATCCAAATCGGCATTGAGGTGACTCTCCCGCCCGACAAAGACGAGCTTTCTGAGGTTGCTCATCAAGCCGTCAACGAGCTTGCCCGCGCGGCTGGCCTGGAGGCGTGGCAGGACCTGCCGCGGTAAGAACTCTCAGGCACCGTGAGGCGTTGCGCATCGGACTGGGGGTTGCCGTGAGCAGCAGGGGCCCGTTAGGAGCGACGCAACATGCCGGCGAGACGACGATCTGCCCAGGTGAGTTGCACGAGGTGTTCTGCGAGTTCAAGAATGGGTCGGCGCTTGCCCTCCTGCGGCTCGGGGTTCTCGAGCGCAAAGAGGGCAAGCCTCTCTGCGAATTCCGGCTTGGAGAGGTAGAACCGTGAGTCTTTCTCGGCGGCTTGGTCCAGTACGAGGGACGCTATGCCTTTTGTCTCTCCTTCTTGCTGGCCCCCCTCGAGATCGGCATGAAGCGCGTCGGAATCCAAGACAAAGCCCTCAAGCCCGATCTCGGCTGCGAACTGCTCCGCCACACGACACAGCTCGCCGATGGCGAAGTTGTCGGCCTCGAAGTTGTCCTTCCATAGGACGAACTCTGGTGCGGTGCCCGGCGCCTGGCTCAGGGAATTGGCAGCGTCCAATGCGGCTCGCAGGGCGGTGCGCCGTGCCTCCGGATCTTCGATCTGCTTCGCAGCGCGAGCCGCTTCTTCGCGGATCGCCTTGCGCTGCTTCTCGCCCGTGCCCTCGATCACTTCGGCCCGCACCAGCGTCTGAATCAGCTCTTCCGCCCGCCCCTCATTGTCGAAGACAAGCAGGAAGTAGTTGGCATAGCCGCGGAAGGACGTAAGCAGCAGCTCGGCGTTACTGGGTATCTCCGAGCCTCCCATGTCCGTGACGGCAATCCCCAGCTTCTCGAAGGAGAACCCATAGCCCTCCTTAAGGATCAGCCGCAAGGCGGCGATCTCAGAAGCTCCCTCACCGATCAGCTGCACCCGCCACGGATAGAGGCCGTGTTCCTCCAGGAGGATCGGAAGGACGGCGTGGTTGCCGCGGACGTCGCGCGTTCCATAGCGGCGCAACTTCACCTCGGTGCCGTTCACCCCCCGGTACTCGTCGACGTCGGGGAGAGGGTCGCCGCCGGTCAGGCGCTGGTGCCAATCACGCAGGATGCGCGCCGCGTCGTAGAAGTCGAGGGCACGTAGGGCGTCGCCCCGCAGGCGCTCGCGGCTTTGCCTGGAGACCTGGTCGAGAAGCTCGAGCAGGCCGCAGGCAGGGTCGATGTGGAGACCGGCGTAGACGAGCTGTTCGTAGTCCTTCTCGAGTTGCCCGGCATCGACGCCGCACTCAGCCGCCAGGGCTTCGTAGTCGAGCGTTCGCGCCTGTTCGATCGCCCACTCGGCTGCGTCCTCGGTCAAGCCGGGTATCACCCCGCCGCTCCAGCGGGTCCGTCCCGGCCCGCCTCGCTGGCTCGGATAGAAGGCGTTCTGCACCCGCACCAGCAGGAGCTCCATTCTCCGCCATCGCTCCGCCGCGGCCCGCAGCTCCGCCAGCGGGAGCGGATTCGGTGCGGCGGCGATCTTTGCCCGGGCCTCATAGAAATCGTCGAGCCCTTTACCCAGCCGACTCCACGCCACCGCCGGCCTCAGGTAGTCCTGCAAATCCGCCAGCCAGAAGAGCTGCCAGTGGTGGTAAAGGACCTGCGGCACGGCATCCTGGCCGATGGCCTCTGCTTCCTCGGCCAGCTGGGCCCAGGGCCGGTAGCCGACCTCCTCGCGCACCGCAAGGTCCCCGTCTGCCAGGCAGCCGAGCATGTCGTAGTGCCACATCCCATGACGGGCGTAGGCGACTGGGACGAGAAGCTCCTCCCGATCGAGCGTCTCCCAGGGATCGCGATCGAAGAGGCCGAGGTCTGAGAGGCCGCGTGCTTTCGCCTCCTTGCGGAACTTGGCGACGTCGAGCAGGGGCAGTTGGACGAAGCACCACTCGCGCACAGCCCGGGAGAAGCTGAAATTCGCTGGCGTTCCCTCCATCGGTTGCCATTTTCCACGCCGCCCCACTCGGACGGTGATTGTTGCTTCACTGAGCCCATGCGGGCAGGAGAGACCGAGGCGAAGGGATCGGGCGGACAGAGCGAGGTCAGGTCGAAGTTCGAGTACCTCGGTTGGGCGGTCATGCCTAACCCAGATCACGACAACGGCACCGACTTCGTCGCCTCCCCCCGCGATGAGCGCCGCTTCGAGCTCGGCATGTACATGGGCGTTCAGGTCAAAACCGGGGACCGCAGCTACTTCAAGAGGCCCAAGAGGGACGAGAGCGGGGAGGTGACCGGTTGGTGGTATGTCGATGACGACGACACCGAGCTAGGCAACTGGGCACGACTCCTGGCTCCCCAGCTCATCGTCCTCCATAACGAGGAGACGCACGACACCTATTGGGAGCACGTCACGCCCTCGGCGATCCGCTCCACCGGCAAAGGGTCGAAAATCTTCGTTCCAGCCTCGCAGACCGTCGACGCCGAGCATCAGGAGGACCTGCTGGCGGTGGCGGCGAGCTTCGGCTCGGTGCCCTCGCTAGAAGGAAGTTGGGGCGGCGACCTGGAGATCCCTCCGCCCGACAGGCTCCGGTTCGCCTTGCTGGCGCCACGGCTGATCGCTCCTCATCCCAACCTGGGCTCGGGCAGCCTGACGCCAGAGCAGGCGCTGGCGATGGTGGCCCAGATGCGGATCACCGAGCTGAACCGCTATGCCGAAGAGCAGGAGGAGGTCCCGGGTCTGGATGCCGCTCTGGAGGATGCGCAATGGAGGTGGCGCTTCGTGGGCGCCTTCTGGAGGAGGATGTGGGAGAACGAGGACGTCCCCCTGCGAGAGGTCCTGCGCGAAACCGAGCGAAGTGAGGAGCGCGTGGTCGCAGCGGTCGCCCTGGCAAGCCTGGCGACCGGCGCCGGCAGGCCCGAGGATGCATTGGCGGTTCTGGAAGCAGAGATCGAACGCGACGAGGCGGCCACGGTCGATGACGCTTGGCTTCGGCTCCAGCGTGCCCGAGCGCTCGCCGAGCTTGGGAGGCGCGAGGAGGCTAAGGCTGAGGCGGAGGGGCTCGCGAACCTACCCTCTTTGGCGCGCAAAGACGTCACCGCCACCGCGATCGCTGCATCGGCTGTCGCACTGGTCTTCAATCTCTCCCATTGGGAAGACCGAGATTTTCGGGAGCTGATCAAGGCCACCGACACCCCGACGGGCTGGTGGCGATCCCAAACGGTCAGGAACGGGCTGGCCGATGTCTTCGAGCGCAGCTTCGAGGACGACTGGGCTCACGACCCGCGCATGAAGTGGAGCAGCGAAGACGATGCCCACAACCGACTCTTCGCAGCAGCGGTCGAGGCGAGCCACTGCGGCGACCAAGCCGGCTGGCGCGGCCTTTGTGCGCTTGTCGGGCGCGACGAACTGCACCGCCTCGGCAAAGACGCTGATCCCGAGGCCCTCGCCTCTGGCCTAACCACGCTGAGGGTCGCCGGCGATGAGAAGGGTCTTAAGCTCGCCCTGCCTCACGTTCGCGCACAAGGCCCCTGCGAGGCGATTACGGTAGCTCTGGCTGGAGTTCGGCCCGAGCTCTCCACCCGCACCACCGCGCTTTCCGACCTGACCTTCGTCGAGCTCGGCGGTGATCTTGCCGACCCCGAGGCGGCCGAGCGGCTGGCCTCCTGGCTACTGCAGGCGATCGAGGACCCGGGGGAGTTCGTTGCCAGGACTTCACCGCACTACCTGGTGGACTTGCAGCTGGTGGATGCCTTGGCGGGCATCACCGCGGCCACCGAGAAGGAGACCCAGCGCCACGTCTTGGAGCGTGTGCTCGAGCTCGATCCGCTTGGGGAGAACCAGTTGGTCGAAGACGCCTGGTCGAGAGTGGTCAGCGCTGTGTCGGCCGGCACTTGGGACGACTCCTTGGCCAGCGCAGCCCGCGAGGCGAGCGAGCGCCATGGGGGCTCGCTGGGGCGGATCCTGGTCGGATCTGCGGCGCGCTACGGGGATGAGCAGGCCCGCGAGCAGCTCGTGGCAGAGGCCGAAGCCGGCCGCGTTGACGGGCTCTGGGGGCTGGGGGCAGCCCGCGAGCTTCCAGAGGGCGTGGCGCGAGCGGCCACGAAGGAGCTCGGAGAACGAGCAAGGAAGATCATCGAGGACGCGAGGGGCGGCTCGGTGGGAATCGGCGCCGGTGATCTCGCTCGGGATCTCGCCACTCTTAACGCCTGGCACCCCGACTTCGCAGCCTGGGATCCGCTGCTCGAACTGCTGGCTGAGCCCGCCGTTCCGGTCAGGCTGAAACGCGGGGCGTTGCTCACCCTCGCCTGGCGGGGAGCGCAGATCTCAGATGAGATAGCCGGGCGACTCGCCTCGATCGCCGGTGCGATGAGCGCCGGCGAGATCGAACCGAGTCCTTTCGAACTGAGTCACGACTGCGACCTGATGGCTTCGGGAACGGTGCTTGCCGCATCGCTCGGTGCCCTGGAGAACCCCGATCCTCGACTTGTGAAGTTGCTCGGTGGCGATGGTCAGGAACGCAACTACGCGGCACTTCTCGCAGCCCAACTCCCCAGCGCAGAGCACAAAGGCGTCCTTATTGCGCTCACCCGGGACGGCGACCCCCGGGTCCGGGCTACTGCCGCAGGTGGGGTCGCCCACCTGATCGCCGCCGGCGAGGAGGGTGGTGGATTCACGGGTGCCTTTGAAGCCTGTCTCAGCGATCCGGGCAGGAGCGTTCCGCTCGCGTTAGCGATGGCGCTGGTCGGCGTGGAGTGGCGGAGTGATCAAATCAAGCCAGCTCTTCTGCGTCTAGGCCAGCATCGCTCGGCGGCAGTCAGAGACGCGGCCGCCGAGGCATTGCGCGAACGCTGATGCTCGGCTACGTAATGCCAGTTCTCGGCGTCGGATTCGCAAGCCTCCTTGGGAGCATATGAATTCACTTGATGGCGCAATTCGTGTCGGGGGCGCCCGAGCCATCTAAGTAACGAGAGTCGCTCAGTCGCCGGAGATCAAGATGTGGCGGGTCGCCGGACGGGTCAGGGGTGGGGTATCGCAGGTCCCGGCTCTCTCCTGCCGGTTGCCAATGAGTCCCTCAGTTGCGAAAGGCGCCAGCTGATCCGGAAGCGGGGATTTACCTTCTGCCTGAGGGGGCTGGAGAAGGCGGCATCTACGAGTCCGCTCTCTTCGTCCCCTGGTTCGTAGTCGGCATAGATCAGGGTGGTCCGGTAGTCGCGGTGGCCCATCCACGCCTGCAGGACTCGCATCGGCACTCCGGCGGCGGCGATCCTGGTCCCGAAGGTGTGGCGCAGATCGTGGAAGCGGACCTGCCGTACGCCGGCCGCCTTCAGCGCCTTCTTGAAGCGACGCACGAGTGGGCCGTGGGGAAGCACTTCGCCGCTCAGCGGGTTGGCGAAGACCAGGTCGTCCTCGCCCGCGAACCGAGATCGCCCCAGATGGGCCCTCAGCTCCGCTTCGACCTTGCTCGAAAGCGGAACCGAGCGTTCGCCGCTGCGCGACTTCGGCGTCGACCAGTGCCCTCGGGTGTAGTTGCGGCGGACCCGGATTCGCTTCGCCTGCCAGTCGACGTCGCGCCAGCGCAGCGCGAGCAGCTCCCCTTGGCGCATGCCGGTCATCGCGGCGGTGAGGAAGATCGCCCGGTCGGCGGACCCGAAGGGCACTGCGGATACGTCGATCGACGCGATCAGGGCGTCGAGCTCCTGCTGGTTCAGGAACCGTATCTCCGAGCACTCCCGAACCCGCGGGCGGCGCACCGAGCGGCACGGGTTCTCCTCGCACCAGCCGTGGCGCACGGCGAAGTTGAAGACCTGAGAGAGCAGCTTGAAGATGCCCGAGCGCGTGCGCGCCGCCAGTCCGGCCTGCGTCAGAGCGGCCATGAACTCCTCGACATCTTTCTTCCTCACACGGTTGACGGAAAGCTCGCCGAATCGCGGCAGGAGGTGGGCGCGGAGAATCGCCTGGTAGTTGTCGAGGGTGGTCGGCTTGCGTTCGAGCGCTTCGAGATCGCGGAGCATCAGCTCCACGACGCTCGAAAACGGCAAGGTCGAGCCCCTCGCCGGCGGTCGCTCGCGAACCATCAGGCGGCGCAGCTCGGCCTCGGCCTGGGTGCGGTTCAGGCCGTGGCCGGTTCCGCGCCGGCGCTTTGGCCCCAGACGGCGGTTGACCCGGCGTTCGCCCAGATACCAGCGGCCGTACCAGACCTCGCGGCCGTTCGCCCTCCTTTGGGCATAGAGGGTGCCCGTCCCATGCGCGCGCCTCGTCGCTTCTCTCATTCCTCCTCCTTTCGCGTGCCTCACGGGGGGGATTTGAGTTCCTTCCAGCCGCATTGTGGGGTTCATCGGAACAAAACCGGCGGTCTTCTCCTGCGCGGGGGAACCTCCCGTCCACGCCTGGGGCACTCCGTAGAGAAGCCGAGGTACGTCCCATTGCTGCCGAAATGGTCCGCAATGGACCGCGACTCAGTACGGCGGGCGATGCCTGGTTTTGCTCGAAACGTTCCTCTTTGCAGGAGCTTCTTATGCGGCTGAGAGGAGTCGAACCTCCACGCCCCGTTAGGGGCACAAGGCCCTCAACCTTGCGCGTCTACCAGTTCCGCCACAGCCGCTCGAGGGTCGCCGATTCTAGATGGTTGGCGGCGGTGGGGCGGGGCGTCTATTGCGGTTGGGGCTTTGGCTTGCGCCCGTCCGGGAGGGGCGCTAGTCTGCGAACAAGTGTTCGAACGTCTGCGCTTGTTTGCTGATGAGGAGGATCGCTTGGTGGACTTGGACCTGACCAAGAGGCAGAAGGAGATCTTCGACTTCATCCGCCGCTATGCGGCCAAGACCGGCTACCCGCCGACTGTGCGCGAGATCGGCAAAGCCGTCGGCCTTCACTCCTCTTCGACTGTGCACGCCCATCTCGCCAATCTGGAGAAGATTGGCTTGCTGCGCCGCGATCCCGCGAAGCCGCGGGCGATCGAGCTGCTCTTCGACAGGGCGAAGAAGACGATCCTGCCCGAGGGCTCTGGGCTGCCGCTGGTCGGCCATGTCGCCGCCGGCGCACCGATCCTCGCCGAGGAGAACATCGAGGAATACATCGAGATCCCCGACGTGATCGGCGGCGAGGAGGGCGACTACGTCCTCCGGGTGCGTGGCGAAAGCATGAAGGAAGCCGGAATCTTCGGCGGCGACTACGTCGTGGTCCGGCCCACCGAGGATGCGACTGACGGCGAGATCGTCGTCGCTTTGCTCGGCGACGATGCGACCGTCAAGCGCTTCTTCCGCGAATCCGACCACATCCGCCTGCAGCCCGAGAACGACAGCATGGAGCCGATCCGCAGCGCCGAGGTCTCCGTTCTCGGCCGGGTTATCGGGGTTGTGCGAAAGGTTTCCTGACGCGACCCTGGGTCGCGTCAGGGCCAGCGGCCGGATTCGATGAGGCGTTTGTAGCGGCGCTGGCGGCGCCGTGCGTCGCGCATCACCAGGGGCAGGAGACGTAGGGCGAAGCGGGGGAAGATGTCGAAGAGGCGCAGCACAGGGCCGCGCCAGCGGGGCAGCACGAGTAGCGGCCGCGGCCGTTCGGTTAGCTTGCCGACCTCGATCGCCACCTCCCCGGGGGTGAGCAGTTGACCGGAGAAGGACCCCGCCGCCGCCGGGTCGTCGAGTTTGTCTTCGAGCATCGGCGTCCAGATGCCGTCCGGGCAGACGGCCGAGAGCTGCACGCCGGACACGCCGGAGCGGCGCAGGTCGAAGAGGGTGCCGATGGTGAAGGCCATCGCCGCGTGCTTGCTGGCCGAGTAGCTGACCTCCCCCGGCGCCGCCACCAGGCCGGCCAGCGAGATCACGTTGACCACGTGACCGCGGCCTGCGGGCAGCATCTTCTCCAGGGCGGCGATGGTGCCGTTCATCGTGCCGAGCGCGTTGACGTCGAGCATCGTCTTGCGCGTCGCTTCGTTCTGCTCCCAGGATTGGCCAGTGACGAGGACGCCGGCGTTGTTCACCCAGAGGTCGAGCGATCCACCACGCGTCGTGGCCGCGGCTGCAGTGGCGCGACATGCCTCGCCGTCGCTGACGTCGAGCTCCGACGCCGTGGCTCCCGCACCGATCTCAGCCGCCGTCGCGGCCGCGGCTTCGGCGTCGACGTCGGTTGCCTGGATCAGGTAGCCGCGGCTGGCGAGATCGAGCGCGATCGCACGCCCGAGCCCACCGCCCGCTCCGGTGACGACCGCAACTGGCATGGTTGGGCAGGGTATTCGATGCAATTGTCGCGAGCGTGCCTGGTGCGCGCTACCATCGGGGAGCGGGCCGAGCGACTGCGGGGGGAGAGAAAACCCCTCGAGGAAAGTCCGGACACCACAGGGCGAGGGCGGTGGGTAACGCCCACCCGGGGAAACCCGCGGGAAAGTGCCACAGAAACACACGGCCGATGGCGCGGCCACACGTGAGCCGCGTACAGGCAAAGGTGAAATGGTGCGGTAAGAGCGCACCGGCGCCGCGGTGACGCGGCGGCCAGGCAAACCCCGCCCGGTGCAAGGCCAAACAGGATCGTCGACCCTGCCCGGCGAGATCCAGGTAGGCCGCAGGCCGCTTCGGCGGCCCCCGGGACTGCGGTTCCGGTGAGATAGATGGTCGCTCACGACAGGATCCGGCTTACAGGCCCGCTGAGAGAAGGCCCCCTCGTACCGCGGGGGCCTTCTCAACCTCTCCACATTTTTCTGTCTTAGCGTTTGCTAACGTGCCGCCAACTTCTGCTGAATCTCCGCCTACATACCGCGGAGAGCGGGGGACCCACGAGTTGGGGCGAATCGCCGGCATCTGCCGCGTAGCGCAGCTCTTTCAGCGCGAGTCCGTCAGCTAACCCCGTAAGCGCTTCGAAAGAGCATGAAGCGAGACGCGAACCGCCCCTGGCGGAAAGATCATTTCCAAGCGGCCCTGCTGTTGGTCGCAGCGACGCTTGCGCTCGGCGCCACGCCTGCCCAGGCAGCCACCGGCGGTGCCTCGACGCTCGCCGCGAGCGAAGCCAGCACCGGCAGCGACCTCGCCTTCGCGCCGCTGCGCTGGGCTGGCGCGACCTGGTACGGCCCTGGCCTCTACGGCAACAGCACCGCCTGCGGTCAGGTGCTGCGCCCGCAGACCCTCGGCGTCGCCCACCGCAACCTGCCGTGCGGTACCGCGGTGAGGTTCATCTACCGCGGCCGCGCGATCGTCACCAGGGTGATCGATCGCGGCCCCTACAGCCTCGGCAATGCCTGGGATCTGACCCATGCAGCCGCTCGTGCGCTGGGCTTCGACCAAGTCGGGGCCGATCTCGTCGGCTTCGCCGTCTCGCTCGAATACGCACGAAGCTCCCGTGCGGTGCGCCAGGCTGCTCGCTGACAGCCGCGGCTCTGGCTAGTCTTTCCCGCTCGTAGCGGGAATTTCCCTAGAGAGGAGCGGGCAATGTCGAGGTTTTCCCTGAGAGCTGGTGTCGCCGATTGGATCGTCGCGCGCCGCCGGATCGCGATCGCGACCGGGCTGTCCGCCTGTCTCATCGTCCTGGTTGCGCTGTCCGCGGGCGCCGGCGCGGCGACGAGCTCGCGCACCACGGTCGTGCTCGGCAGCACCGCCACCGTGCCCGATCCGTCGTGTCCCGAGCTGCCTTGCCAAGCGGTTGGCAGCGTCACCGGCTTCCAGGTCAGCACCGAGCAAGGCAGCTTGCCCTTCCGGGTGCGCAGGGACGGCAAGGTGAAGGCCTGGACGCTGACCCTGGCGGAGCCGACCAGCCAGCAGCGTTCCTTCTTCAACGGCTTCTTCGGCACCCCGCCGCAGGCGCGGCTGGCGATCCTGCGCCGCGTCCCCGGCACCAACCCGCCGCGCTACAACCTGCGCCGCCAGGGCTCGATCCACGTGCTCAGCCCCTATCTGGGCCAGACGGTCAAGTTCGGTGCTTCGCTGAAAGTGGAAAAGGGCGACATAGTCGGGCTCACCATCCCGACCTGGGCCCCGGCCTTCGCCCAGGACCTTGCAGCGCAGAACGCCTGGCGAGCCAGCCGCGAACCGGAAGCGTGCACGAACTCAACCGCCATCCGCCAGGGCAAAGCCCAGGAAAAGGTGGGCCAGCGAGCCACTTACGGCTGCCGCTACTCCACCGCCCGCCTGCTCTACACCGCGACGGTCGTAGAGGACTGAGCCCTCGGCCGCCTACGCGGCCGAGGGGAGCACTTCGGGGGTCGCCTGATCTTTCGGCAGCGCAGCCGCGCTGGCGATCAGGCTCTGGAACTCGTTGAGCGCCAGGTGCGCGACGGCCTCGAGCAACTCCTCGTCGCTCCAGCCGATCTCCCGCGCTTCCTCGTGAAGGTAGTGAGGGGGAACGTCGTCGGCTTCGAGCGTCGCCTTCAGGTACTCGAGCAGCGCCGCCTCCTTGGGGTCGCCCGAGTCGAAGCTGCGAGCCCGCGAGACCTCATCGAGGCCGAGGCCGGCGCGCCGCGCCGACTTCGCGTGCTGGGCGATGCTGTAGGAGTCGTGCCTGTGCTCGGCGACCGCCAAGGCGATCCGCTCGCGGGTCGCCAGCGGCAGGACGCCGCCGCGCAGCTCCGAGCGCATCCGGGTGTAAGCGCGCAGCACTGCGGGAGCGCCGGCGAGGACGCCGACGAACTTGGTCACCGCGCCGCCGGCCGCCTGGATGCTCTTGATCAGGGGAGCACTCTCGTCGGGGGCCGTTAACTCGTCGTGGATCTGGAATCTGCTTACTGCCGTTTTTACCGTCACTTGCATCCCGCCTTTGGCTCGATGGCGAAAATCCGCTTCACAGAGCCTTTATTTGGCCTTTACTTTACTTTAAGCCATTAACTTACGCGAAGTAAGTTATACCGAGTTCCGGACGCTCTCGCAACCCTCCGCGACGAGCGTCACATACCCGTAATGCCCCGTCTTGCACCACTTCGCCTATCTTTGCCCCCACTGCGTGGGCAAGAGCGAAGGAGGCCGGGATGGCAGAGCAACCAACGAGTGCCGCTGATGTAGCCGAGATCGTCAAGGAGCGCGATGTCCGCTTCATCCGCCTCTGGTTCACCGACGTGCTCGGCCAGCTGAAGAGCTTCTCGATCAACTCCTCCGAACTCGAGGACGCCCTCGAGGGCGGCATGGGCTTCGACGGTTCCTCGATCACCGGCTTCAATCCGATCGAGGAGTCGGACATGATCGCAATGCCGGATCCCTCGACCTTCGCTCTCATCCCCTGGCGCCCGGAAGAGGAGAACGCGGTCGCTCGCATGTTCTGCGACGTCCGCGTCCCCGGCGGCGACCCCTACGAGGGCGACCCGCGTTGGATCATGCGACGGGCGCTCAAACGCGCCGAGGACCTCGGCTTCGACGCCTACAACATCGGCCCCGAGCTGGAGTTCTTCTACTTCCGCTCGGCCAAGCCCGAGAGCGGTGTGCCCGAGGTCCTCGACGATGGCGGTTACTTCGACCTGACCACGCTCGACGCCGGCTCCGACGTGCGCCGCGACACCGTCCTGGCGTTGGAGAAGATGGGCATCCACGTCGAGTACACCCACCACGAGGTCGGCCCCTCCCAGCACGAGGTCGACATGCGCTACAAGGACGCGCTGCAGATGTCGGACGACTGCATGACCTACCGCATCGTCGTCAAGGAGTACGCGATGAAATACGGCTGGCACGCGACCTTCATGCCGAAGCCGCTCTTCGGCGAGAACGGCTCCGGCATGCACGTCCACCAGTCGCTGGCTAAAGACGGCAAAAACGCTTTCTTCGATCCCGACGACCAGTACTACCTCTCCGCCACGGCGAAGGCCTTCATCGCCGGCCAGCTTCGCCACGCGCGCGAGATCTCGCCGCTCTTCGCCCAGTGGGTCAACTCCTACAAGCGGCTCGTCCCCGGCTACGAGGCGCCGGTCTACCTGGCCTGGTCGCGCCGTAATCGCTCGGCGTTGATCCGGGTGCCTCTCTACCACCCCGGCAAGGAGGGTGCGACGCGGGCCGAGCTGCGCTGTCCGGACCCCGCCTGCAATCCCTACCTCTGCTTCGCCGGCATGCTGCAGGCGGGCCTGGAGGGGATCGAGAAGGGCTATGAGCTGCCCGAGCCGATGGAGCAGAACCTCTACCACCTCTCACCCGAGGAGCGCTCTCAGCGCGGCATCGAGCAGCTGCCGGAGACGCTCGGCGAGGCGATCGACATCGCTGCCGACTCCGAGCTGGTGCTGCGCACCCTGGGAGAGCACACCTTCCGCCGCTTCATCGAGATCAAGCGGCAGGAATGGGATGACTACCGCGTCCAGGTCACCCCGTACGAGATAGAGAACTTTCTGCCGGTGCTTTAGCTGGGACCTCCCTGTCGGGCCTCGAGAGCGAAGACGGCCACCAGAACTTGTCGCCTAGCGTCAGGGCGATTGCGGGGACGAGGATGCTGCGGACCAGGAAGGTGTCGAGGAGGACGCCGAAGGCGACTACGAAGCCGATCTCGGTGAGGAAGGTGAGCGGCAGGCTGCCGAGCACCGAGAAGGTACCGGCGAGGACGATGCCGGCGCTGGTGATGACCGCACCGGTGACGGCGAGGGCACGCAGGATGCCCTGTTTAGAGCCGTGCTGGACCGTCTCCTCACGGGCACGGGCGATCAGGAAGATGTTGTAGTCGACCCCCAAGGCGACGAGGAAGACGAAGGCGAAGAGCGGCAGCGAGGGGTCGGACCCCGGGAAGCCGAAGATCACGTCGAAGGCGAAGTAGCCGACGCCGAGGGCGGCGAGGAAGCTGAGGATCACCGTGCCGATCAGGACCAGCGGCGCGACGACCGCGCGCAGCAGGCCGATCAGGATCAGGAAGACGACGACGAGGACGATCGGCGGGATCACGAGCGAGTCGCGGGCGGCCGCGTCGCGAACGTCGAATTCGATCGCGCTGGGGCCCCCGACGAGCGTCCCCGGCGCGACTTCGTGGACCGCTTCGCGGATCGGCTCGATCAGGTCGAATGCCTCGGTCGAGTACGGGTTGGGTTCCAGCGTCGCCTGGACGAGGATGCCCTCCGGGCCCCTCGCCACCGGGGGCGAGACCGACTCGACGCCTTCGACCCGGGAGGCCTCTTTGCGCACGAGCTCGAGCTCGGCCGGTTCGGTGACGACGATGTCGGTCAGCCCGGTCGCGCCCGAGGGGAAGCTCCGGTCGAGCAGGTGCTGGCCTTCGACCGATTCGACTTCGGTGCGGTAGCTGTCTTCGGCCGTCAGTTCGGTCGAGAAGAAGGCGAAGCCGCCGCAGAAGATCAGCAGCACCGCGATCGCGCCGAGCATCACCCGCTGCGGGCCGGCGGCGACCCGGTCGCCGACTCGTTTCCAGAAGCCGTGGGTAGCATCGGCGGCGTGCTCGAGCCTGTGGCGCCGCACCTCGTAGGGGGTGAAGATCGCGCGGTCGAGCGGACCGACGATCAGCGAGGGGATGCGGCGGCCGCTGAGGCGGCGCAGGACCCAGTTGAGCAGGACCAAGGGCAACAGGATGAGCACCAGCAGGCAGCCGACGATGACGCGGGTGAGGGCGCCCATGGCGCCGCCTTCGACGATGCGATGCCGCGCCCGCTCGGAGATGTCCTCTGCGGTGGGGGCGGTCTGTGCAGTGTGCGGGACGAAGGGCCAGAAGGCGCGCCGGCCGAAGATCGTCAGCAGTGCTGGCAGCAGGGTGAGCATCGAGAGCGCGGCGCAGGCGATGCCGATCGCAGCGATCGGGCCGAGGCCGGCGGTGCCGTTGACCTTGGCCAGCGTCAGGCAGAGCAGCGCCGCGATCACGGTCGCTGCCGAGGCGAAGATCGCCGGCCCGGCGGAGGCCAGCGCCGTGCGCATCGCCTCGTGCCTGTCTTCGGTGAGGTGGAGCTCCTCGCGGTAGCGGGCGACGAGCAGCAGGGCGTAGTCGGTGCCGGCGCCAAGGACTAACACCGACATGATCGAGCTCGACTGGCCGTTGATCGTCACGCCCAGCTCCGAGACGCCGTAGCCGATCGAGCGCGAGAGGGTCTCGGCGAAGATCACCGCCGCCAACGGGATGAGGAAGAAGAACGGCGAGCGGTAGATGAGGATCAGCAGGAAGATGACCAGGCTGAGCGCTGCCAGCAGCAACGTGGCGTCGATGCTTTCGAAGACTTCGATCGCGTCGGCCGAGAAGCCGGCGCCACCGGTGATCTTCACCTCGAGGCCGCCACCGGGGTCGGAGATCTCGTCGCGCCAGGCCTTGACCGGGTCGAGGATGCGGTCGCCCTCGCCATTGCCGGCGATGTAGGCGGTGACGATCGCCGCTTTGCCGTCCTGCGAGCAGACCGGACCGACGAAGGGGGCGTAGTCGGCTGGCTGACCCGGGATGGTCGTCGTGGGCGTGCCGCAGCCAGGTGCCCCGGCAGGCGTCGCCGCTTTGGCCTGCGAGTCATTCGACTTGTTGCCGCCCGCGGCTGCCGTTTCGCCGTCGGCGACGACGCCGGGGAAGCGCTCTTTCGTCATCGCTTCGACGTCTTCGACGATCGTGCGGCGATCGGCTGGGGTGAGGCCGGACTCGCGCCGGTAGACGATTACCGCTGGGGCGAGTTCGCCGTCCTGCAGCTCTTCGACTGCATCGAGCGCGTCGGTCGATTCGGCTGAGCCGGGCAGGTAGGAGGTCGCCTCGTTGCTTTCGGCGTCTTCAAACTTGCCGGGAAGGTTGGCGGGGCCGGCGGCGATGAAGATCGCCAGGAACCAGATCGCGAAGACGATCCACTTCGTGCGGCGACCGGCGGCGAAGGTGAACAGTGAGCCACGCACTCCGACGCATACTTGCAAACGGTTGCTGTCGGCGCGCGGGTCCTGTCACGGCGGCCCTCCCCCATGTGCTCGGACGCGCTTCGCGCGCCCTCCGCTATGGGGGACCCCCGCCGCCGTGCCACCCGCGGGAGAGGAGCTAGAGAAGGGCCGTCAAGGCGTCGGGCGTGGTTACCGGTGCTTTGCAGGTGAAGTGCTCGCAGACGTAGGCTGCCGGCTTGCCGTCGACGAGCGTGCGGCCGGCGAGCAGAGGGGGCGTATCGGCACCCTCCGGGCCACCTGCCAGGACGAGATGTGGGCGGTAGGTGGAGCGGACGATGCCTGCCAGCTCGCCTACGTCGTTTCCGATCAGGGCCACCTCTTTCGTCGATGCCAGCTTGAAGTCGAGGGCCCGCAGCAGGTGGGCGAAGGCATCGGGCTGACGCGGTGCCGCCTTGGCGAAGAGGCGTAGGACGCCCTCCGCCCACTCGCCGTAGGAGCGCTCGCCGCTTAGCGCCTCGAGTCGCAGCAGTCCCAGGGCGGCGGCGGAGTTGCCAGAGGGGATCGGGTGGTCGCCGATCTCCTTGCGGCGGGCGATCAGCTCCTCGTGGTCGTCGGAGGTCGAGAAGAAGCCGCCTCGCTCGTCGTCGCCGAAGCGGGCGATCATGGTGTCGGCGAGTGACCGCGCCTGCTCGAACCAGCGCGGTTCGAAGGTCGCCTCGTACAGCGTCAGCAGCGCCTCCAACAGGAAGGCGTGGTCCTCGAGGTAGCCGTTGAGGCGGCCTTCACCGTCCTTGTAGGTGCGCAGCAGGCGACCTTCGTCGTCACGCAGGTCGCGCAGGACGAACTCGGCACAGCCCCGCGCCGCCTCGAGGTAGTCCGCGCGTCCCAGCGCCGCGCCGGCCTCGGCCAGCGCCGCCAGCATCAGCGCGTTCCAGGAAGTGAGGCGCTTGTCGTCCAGGCCGGGACGCTCTCGCTCCGCCCGCGCCTCGTACAGCTTCCGCCTCGATTCGGCGAGCGCCTCCGGCTCGGGGGCCGCCGCGCCGCCGGCCAGGTGGAGGACGTTGCGGCCCTCGAAGTTGCCCGCCTCGGTGACGCCATAGAGCTCGATGACCGACTCTGCGGCGTCGCCCAGGACGGCGCGAATCTCACTCGGTGTCCAGACGTAGAAGCGGCCCTCCTCACCCTCGGAGTCGGCGTCGAGCGCCGAGTAGAAGCCGCCCTCGGGACCGCGCATCTCGCGCAGCGCCCAGTCGAGCGTCTCCTCGCAGACCCGCCGGTAGCGCTCGTGGCCGAGCGCCTGCCAGCCGTGCAGGTAGGTACGCGCGAGCTGGGCGTTGTCGTAGAGCATCTTCTCGAAGTGGGGGACGAGCCAGCCCGCGTCGACCGAGTAGCGGGCGAAGCCACCGCCGATCTGGTCGTAGATGCCGCCGGTCATCATCGCGTCGAGCGTGCGCTCCACCGGCGCCTCCACGCCGCGCGCCAGCAGCAGCTCCAGCGCCGAGCTGGGCGGGAAC